>DLOQ01000147.1:0-2925 GCA_002479655.1 Lachnospiraceae bacterium UBA7480 | reverse complement strand
TCAAATTGCCGATTGGAAATCTTTGATTTCCAATCTGGCTACCCAATCACATCCTTCATATCGTACATCCCCGCAGACCTGCCTGCCAAAAACTTCGCCGCCTGGATGGCGCCCTTTGCAAAGATGGATTTGGAATATGCCGTATGGGAAAAGGTAACCACTTCATCCGTACCGGCAAAGATCACATCATGATCTCCCACGATCGTACCGCCGCGCACTGCAGATATCCCGATCTCTTTGCCGCCCCTCTTCTGCCTTGTCTGGCTTCTGTCAAAGACATATTCATATTCATTGTTCAATTCATCATTAATGGAATCCGCCAGCGCCAGCGCCGTACCGGAAGGCGCATCCACCTTCTGGTTATGATGCTTTTCCACGATCTCAATATCAAATCCTGCCGGCGCGAGGATCGACGCCGCCTCTTTTAAAAGCTTTAACAGCATATTGATCCCCAAAGACATATTGGCTGATTTTAATACCGCCGTCTTTGCCGAGACTTTCTTCACCCGCTCAAGCTGCTCCTCGGAAAGACCTGTCGTGCAAAGCACCACCGGCATCTGCTTTTCCTCGCAATAATCAAGCAGCGCGTCAATTGCCTTTGCAGAAGCAAAATCAATGATTACATCTGCATCGACAGTACACTCCTTTAAGGAAGAAAATACCGGATAACTGTTACTGATATGCTGCGACACATCGATCCCTGCCACGATTTCTATCTCTTCATCCTGCGCAGCCAAAGCAGTGATGACCTGTCCCATTTTTCCGTTACATCCATGCATGATCACTTTTGTCATTTTAATAACCTTACCTTTCTCATAACCTGCAAACTTTAATGCGCTATAGCTCTATGGCGCAGGCACTGTAAATAAATTTGTTTTTTTAAGGGACAGGGATACCCCTGCCCCATCTTATCATTTCCATGATTTTGCTTTGCGGGATCTGATCGCTTAAAGGATCCCATACGCTTTCATGGCTTTTTCCAGTCTTGCTACATTTTCCGGCTCCATCTCTGTCAGCGGTCTTCTCAATGTTCCCGCATTCTGCCCCTGAAGGTTCATTGCCTTTTTCACGGGAATCGGATTGACTTCACAGAACAATGCCGCAATCAGGTCGATCGCCTCAAGCTGGAGTTTTCTGCTTTCTTCCACATCCCCGTCAAAGAACTTCTGACACATGTCATGTGTCTGCTTCGGCGCAACATTAGACAATACCGAGATCACTCCTTTTCCTCCCAGCGAAAGCAGCGGCACAATCTGGTCATCATTGCCGGAATAAAGATCGACGTCTTCTCCCGCCAATGCCATCAGCTTCGCCACCTGGGAAATATTTCCGGTCGCGTCCTTTACGCCGACGATATTTTTCACCTCACGGCACAATGACACGATCGTCTCCGGAAGAATATTCACACCGCCGGTCCTGCCCGGAATATTATAAAGGATCATCGGGATCGATACTGCATTGGCAATAATCGTAAAATGCTCCTTCAACCCCTTCTGCGTTGCCTTATTATAATAAGGCGTCACCACCAGGATTCCATCCACGCCGATCTTCTCCGCTTCCTGTGAAAGATAGACCGCCGTCTCCGTACAGTTGGATCCGGTACCCGCGATCACCGGGATCCGCTTTGCGACTTTTTCATTACAATAACGGATCACTTCAAGATGTTCCTCATGCGAAAGTGTAGATGCTTCTCCCGTCGTTCCGCATACGATGATGGCGTCCGTTCCATTGGCAATCTGATATTCTATATTTTTACCAAACTGCTCATAATTAACCGATCCATCTTCGTGAAACGGCGTAACAATAGCTACTCCTGCTCCTTTAAAAATTGCCATGATATTTCTCCTCTCTTTTCTTCAGACGGGCGGCATCGAGCGGGAAGGATCCTTTTTCCCCTGCTCGCGCGCCGGGCATCCGTCAGCTCTGCTGACATTTTTTCTTTAGATGCCCGTATGCATAAAAATACGCCGACAAATAAGATGCCGGCGTTGATTCGCACATATCCGATAGCGCCCCATCTTTATAAGATGACAGTTATACAGTTATTCACTGTATCCCCAGGAAGACACGCAACAGGTCATGTCTCCTTCGGCGTCTTCCCCTTTCCTGCATCCTCAACTGCTCCTGTAACATCCTATGCAGTACTCTTGAAAAACGCAACCTCTATCTGTTACTTTTTTAATATAACACTCCATTTATGTTCTGTCAATGAAAACCGCCGCTTTTTCACACTACTGTCTCACCCAGACGATGTTCTGCGCGCTCCATTCGCTGCTATTACTGTTGATATAACCATCAAGCACATTTCCACTATAATAAATTGTCATATCGCTGCAATTTTCAAATACATGATAACCGATGCTCGTTACGTTGTCTGACATCGTGATTTCCCTCAGACTGCTGCAGTTTTCAAATACGGCATTACCAATGCTCGTTACACTGTCAGGTATCGTGATTTCCGTCAGACCACTGCAGCCATGAAATGCGCTATGCCCAATGCCCTTTACGCTGTCCGGTATCGTAATCTCTTTTAAACTAATACAGCCTTCAAATGCCAAAATACCAATGCTCGTAACCGAGTCCGGTATCGTGATCTTAGTCAGACGCCAGCAGTCATCAAATGTGCCCTCAGCGATGACCGTTACGCCATCCGGTATCGTAATTTCCGTTAAGTTCCAGCAATACTGAAATGCGCGAGTGCCAATACTCGTTACGGAATCAGGCATCATGATCTTCGACAGACTGCTGCAGCCGGCAAATGCCTCACGACCAATGCGCGTTACGCCATCCGGTATCGTAATTTCCGCTAAGTTATCACAATAATAAAATGCATTATTACCGATCATCATTATGCTATCCGGCAGTGTGATTTCCGTCAGACTATAACAGCCGTAAAATGCGCTGTCACCAATGCTCGTTACACTG
>DLOQ01000081.1:721-4386 GCA_002479655.1 Lachnospiraceae bacterium UBA7480 | reverse complement strand
GGCGAGGGATCTTAGAGGCGGCGCGGCGCTGATCCTTGCGGGGCTGATGGCTGACGGGGTGACAAACGTGAGCGGATGCCGCTATGTAGAGCGGGGATATGAGGATATTGTCAGGGATCTGTCCGCGATGGGGGCAAAGATAAAATATGAACAGAGTGAAGGATTATGACCGCATTATTCATTACAAGATCATTGTTTGCAGCATTTTGGGGGTGGTTTTGCTGCTTTGTGTCGGATTCTGGCTGCTGTTAGACACTTTTCAGGTGACCAATGTATATGTGGAGGGCAATGAACATTATACTGCTGAAGAGATCAGGCGGATGGTCGAAACGGGAAGATATGGGGATAATTCGCTGTATCTTTCCCTGAAATACAGGAATAAGCATATTACAGATATCCCGTTTATTGAGATGATGGATGTGGATGTTGTAGACCGCAATACGATACATATCATGGTTTATGAGAAAACGCTGGCAGGTTATGTGGAATATCTGGACAACTATATGTATTTTGACAAGGACGGCGTGATCGTCGAGTGCGCCGGTGTGCAGACAGTGGGGATCCCTTTGGTTACGGGACTTTCCTTTGACCATATGGTGATGTATGAGCGGCTTCCGGTGGAAAATGAGGAGATCTTCCAGACGATCTTAAATGTGACGCAGATGCTCAACAAATATGATATTATTACGGACAAGATCCATTTTAATGAAAACTATGAAATGATGCTTTATTTTGGCGATGTGCGTGTTGATCTGGGCAGTACGGATCTGCTGGAGGAAAAAATACAGCGTCTGGCAGCTATTTTGCCGCTGATTGAGAACAAAAGCGGTATTGTCCATATGGATAATTACGAGTCCGGAGATGGCGATATTATGATGACAATTAATTAGCGCGGAATGAAAATTATACATTTTTTCTAAAAAATGGTTGCTAAATGATTGAAAAAATTATATGATACTATATATGATGTTATAACATATAATGTTATGATTATGTTTGTTAGGAGGACAAGGTCTTGCTCGAAATAAAAAACAGTGAATCAAGCGCGGCTGCGAAGATACTGGTGGTCGGTGTCGGCGGCGGCGGTAATAATGCGGTTAATCGGATGATCAGTGAAAATATAATCGGCGTAGATTATATCGCGGTCAATACGGATAGGCAGGCCTTGCAGCTTTGTAAAGCGGACAAGCAGATCCAGATCGGTGAGAAGCTGACGAAGGGGCTGGGAGCCGGAGCGAAACCGGAGATCGGAGCAGAAGCGGCTGAAGAAAGCGCAGATGAGATCGCGGCGGCACTCTCCGGAAGCGATATGGTATTTATCACGGCAGGTATGGGTGGCGGAACCGGTGNNCAGCTGTCGTTGCGCGTATCGCTAAAGAAGAGTTAGGGATCCTGACGGTTGCGGTTGTGACGAAACCATTTAATTTTGAACAGAAGAAGCGTATGGAGAATGCCCTCAAAGGCATCGAGGAGCTGAGAAAGCATGTAGATACCATGATGGTGATTCCGAACCAGAAGCTTTTTGAGATCGTAGATAAGAGAACTTCCATCCCTGAGGCATTCCGCAAGGCGGATGAAGTATTGCAGCAGACGGTACAGGGTGTTACCGATCTGATCAATCAGGCATCCATGATCAATCTGGATTTTGCTGATATCCAGACAGTTATGAAGGACAAAGGCGTTGCGCATGTGGGTATCGGTACGGGTACAGGCGATGATAAGGCGCTCGAGGCAGTTAAGAACGCTGTGGAGAGTCCGCTGCTTGAGACGACGATTGCTGACGCGACGGATATTATCTTAAATGTAACCGGTGACATTACATTGTATGATGCCGGTGTGGCTGCTGATTATATTCAGGAGATCACGGGAGACAGAGGAAATGTTATCTTTGGTACCAGAAGCGACGAGACGATGAAGGATACCTGTGTCGTTACAGTCATTGCGACCGGTATAGAGCCTCCTTCTGCGCCGATGAGCAGGATCGTGGGGGCGGATGATTATCGTCCGTCAAGGACCCCTAATAATACATATAATCCGCAGAGCGTTCCTAAGGCAGCGAGGACGGCAGCAGCACCTGCACCTGCAGCGCCAAGAACAAATTATGAAGCGGCTCCGGTTATGCGTCAGGATATGGACTTGGAGAATCCGGAGATTCAGGAGACGCCGGAACGGNNCAGACATTCAGGACCGGTAATATGGGAACCTCCAATATCCCGACATTTAACGGGAAGTTTAAGAGTAAGATCGAAGATAAGAATTATCAGCTTCCTTCCTTTATGAAGAGGTCGGATTCTTAATTTAGGATTCTTTATAAAAAAGCCGCCTTTCTAAAGCGGCTTTTTTTGTTGTTCATTAAATATCCCCTAACAATCTTTTGATTTCTTCCATGCTGATCCCTTTTTCTTTCGCTATGCGGGTCAAATCGTCATATTCATATTTTGAGCGTTTCACGCCGTATCCGGAAGCTGTCTTTTCCCGGACCGGACCATACGGAGTTTCAAGGGTTTTGATTTCCCGTGCTAAGGTATAGCGGCGTGATACGGTTTCCCGGATGCCGAGCGTTGTTGTATGGCGGAAGATCAAGGATATCATTTTTTCTTTATCCTGTTCGTTGCATATAACACGCAGCAGGATTCCCGGTCTTGATTTTTTCATGCCGATCGGAACGGTATAGACATCCAAAGCGCCTCCTTCAAACAAGTTTTCCATCGCAAAACCGACTGCTTCAGCGGTCATATCGTCTACATTGCAGGAAAGTTCCAGAACGCTGTTGTCTTCTCCCGGCGTTTCACCAAGCATGGCGCGTACACAGTTCGCTGTGGCAAAATCTTTTGCGCCCATACCATATCCGATTGTACTTATCTTCAAAATTGGCATATTCCCGAATTGTGATGCAAAATGTTTGAGCAATGCGGCACCGGTAGGTGTACACAGTTCGCCTTCGATATTGCTGCCGTAAATTGGCACATCCCGAAGAATATAAGCTGTGGCAGGAGCCGGAACGGGAAGAATCCCATGTGCGCATTTTACATGACCGCTGCCAACGTGTATGGGGGATACGATGACTTTATCAGGCGCAATTTTATCCATTAACATACATACGGCAGTAATATCCGCAACCGCGTCCATCGTGCCGACTTCATGGAAATGGATTTCTGATACAGGAACGCCATGTGCATGGCTCTCTGCCTCTGCGATCAGAGCATAAACCGCCAGAATGTCTTTTTCTATATTTTCAGGCAGATGTAAACCGGCAACAATCTGTTCGATCTGATGCATACCACTATGGTGATGTGTTTCGTTACCATGTTCGTGTGTATGGGAATGTCCATGTTCATGATGGTGGTCATGCAGATGTTCTGTTTCTTCCGCTCCGTTTACCATGACGCGGATGTGCGTACCTGTAATACCGCATTTGGCAGAAGATTCTTTTATGAATGTTACATCGGGAATGCCAAGCGCATTCAGTTCTTTGATATATGCATCCGGTTCAGGCATCAGTTCCAATAATGCTGCTGTCAGCATGTCTCCGGCTGCACCCATTCCGCAATCTAAATACAATGTTTTCATTATGACAGTTACTCCTTTCAAATTGGTTCATAAGTTATTTAGGTGATTGCGAAACTCTGTTCAAATTCTTTCCTATTGTGCATCATTGACAATTC
>DLOQ01000081.1:0-628 GCA_002479655.1 Lachnospiraceae bacterium UBA7480 | reverse complement strand
GAGTTTCGCAATTGCCTAAGTTCATAAGTTATTGCATATGGTTGATCATGCCGGCAAGATAACCTGCTCCAAACCCATTATCTATATTTACGACAGAAACACCGCTGGCGCAGGAATTAAGCATGGAGAGAAGCGCGGAAAGCCCGCCGAAAGACGCTCCGTATCCGACGCTGGTGGGAACCGCTATCACAGGACAGTCGGCAAGCCCTCCGATCACGCTGGCAAGCGCACCCTCCATTCCGGCGATTGCAATGATGACACTTGCCTGCATGATGATTTCCTTTTTGGCAAGAAGGCGGTGAAGCCCGGCAACGCCTACATCATAAAGGCGTTCTACCTGATTTCCGAAAACCTCTGCGGTCAGGGCGGCTTCTTCAGCAACGGGGATATCGCTTGTCCCGCCGGTAGCAACGACAATTGTTCCGATTCCGTTTGGCTCGGGAATAGTACCGATAATTCCAATCCCGGCTTCCGGATGAAAGCAAAGTGAGTGGCAGTTCTGTATCTCTTTGGCAGCTTCCTCTGACAGCCGGGTGATTAAAACAGTATGCTGCCCGTTTTTGAGCATCGTGTCAAGGATGCCTATAATCTGTGCAGGGGTCTTGCCTGCTCCATATATGACTTCGGC
>DLOQ01000134.1 GCA_002479655.1 Lachnospiraceae bacterium UBA7480 | reverse complement strand
CTTGATCCTGCTGGACATCATGCTGCCGGAAATCAGCGGGTATGAATTGTTGGAATATATCAAACCTTTGGGGACGCCTGTGATTTTTATAACGGCAAAAGGTGCAGTAAATGACCGTATCCAAGGGTTGAAGCTGGGTGCGGATGATTATATCGTAAAGCCATTTCAGATAGGGGAGCTGCTTGCCCGTGTGGAGGCATTGCTCAGGCGGTATGGGAAGATCAATAAAAAGCTGTCCTTTGAGGATGTGGAGATCGACATGATATCGAGGATCGTCACAAAATCAGGGGAAGTGGTGGAACTTACATTTAAGGAATTTGATCTGCTGGTGGAGCTGGTGCAGAACAAAGGGGTTGCCCTGTATCGTGACAGACTGTATGAAAAGGTATGGGGGGAGATGTTTATGGGAGATACCCGCACACTGGATTCCCATATCCAGCGGCTCAGGAGAAAGCTGAATTGGGAGAAACAGATCAAGACCGTATTTCGCGTGGGATACCGGCTGGAGGAAAGTTCATGAAATTATTCCATAAAATATTCCTTTGTTTTGTGCTGCTCTTTGGAATCGCATTTCAGACCGCAGGATATCTGCTGATAAACTATGCTTATGAAAATGCCATAGGGCAGGAGAAAAAATATGCCTTTCAGGAATTTCAGCAGAATAAGTATATCTTACAATCCATTCTGTATCTGGAACCGGAACTGTTGGAAGACGGTGCAGACAGCTTCACCAATATGGCGGGNNTTTGATGAGGATGGGGTGCGCATCTTTGCAAATACGGGTGCGCAGCCTGATTTTTTGGATTTTAACGGAGAGGATGATGATCGGATAGCTTTCCGGATATTACGGGAAGGAGAAGAAATCTACATTTATGTATATGATTGCATAACGCAGGGTGATATGAAAGTTTATCTGGTCACGGAGACGGACATCAGTTCCGTGGTGGATACCCAGAAAAGCATGATCAACTATTTTCAAAAGATATATATATCCATTCTGTGTATCAGCTTTCCCGTGATCTTCCTCCTGACAAAGGTACTGACAGGTTCCGTTAAAAAAGTGGGAAAAGCGGCAGGGAGGATCGCAAAGGGAAATTATTCTGAGAGAATCAGCGCGGAGGGGAAGGATGAGATCAGTGAGCTGGCATCCGACTTTAACCGGATGGCACAGCGGGTGGAGGAAAAAATAGCGGAGTTATCCGATATGGCAAGGCAGAAGGAAGATTTTGCGGCAAACTTTGCCCATGAGCTGAAAACCCCGCTGACGTCGGTGATCGGCTATGCGGACATGCTGTATCGGCGGGATCTGACGAAGGAAGAAGTAAAGAGTGCCGCTGAGTATATTTTGAGTGAGGGTATGAGACTGGAGTCCCTATCCTTAAAGTTGATGGATCTTTTTGTGCTGGATAAGCAGGAGTTCCTATTGGAGCGGATGTCTGTAAAAGAGATGTTTGATGATCTGGAACAGGGCATAGAACCTGTATGCAGGAAACATGAAGTGACGCTGCATATGGATATAGAGGATAACACCATAGAAGTGGATTATGACCTTTTTAAGACCATGATTTTGAATCTTGTTGACAACGCAGTCAAGGCGGACAGCAGGGACATATGGATCAGTGGAAAGCAGGGAAGAGATACCTACCGGATCAGTATCAGGGATAACGGAAAAGGGATTCCTCCAAATGAACTGGGACGGATCACGGAGGCTTTTTATATGGTGGACAAGTCACGTTCCAGAAAACAGCATGGGGCAGGGCTGGGGATGACTCTGGTATCAAAGATCGTAAAGATACATAGGGCGAAGATGAAGGTAGAAAGTGATGGAAAAATGGGAACGGTGATCAGCATCACATTCCATCTGCATGGAGGTGGCATGGATGAAGAAAACATATAAATATACATTCCTTACCATGTTGCTTGCATTGCTCTTTATCTATGGCAGTATGACAGGCATGAATTTTATACTGCATACAAGGGAAGACCGGCTTTTGTCGGAAAGCGGGATAGCGGTAATGGAATCACCGGTTCGTATGTGGCAGGGATGGGCAGATGGGAATACGGACAGAGAAAGATATTCTCTTACAACGGTACAGGTGAAAGATGCCATAGAAAGCTGGAATAATCGTCAGGGTGAGACACTGCATGATCCGGTGGAAGGGCAGATCNNCGGGGGAAGAATGGCTTAAACTGATTGGAATGAAAGAAGATTTACATGGAGCAGATACGGAACTGAATTTTGTAGAAGCAACGCTGGCTGTTGGGGTGCAAAAGGATACTTTAAGGGTGCCTTTGGAGCCGTATTACAGTTTTTGGACAGTGCATTTTTCAGGTCCATATCTGGATGTGGTTTTATACCTGAATGCGGTTACGGGTAAGGTATGGAGTGCAAAAATCACTCTATATGATAATCTTTTGCAGGAACTGTCTTATGAAAAATTAGGACAGTTTGTGGAAATGGCAGGTCTGCATACGGCGGATGATGTCGCAGAGATCAATGAAGAAAAGACGCAGGCAGTCCTTATGGTGGAAGATGATCTGTTGTATGCGCGGCTTGGATATCAAATCGTGACTATTGAGGAAAACTCCATGGTAGAGTATACCAGCAGGGAACAATTTCATGACAGGTATGTGGTGATAACTTATGAAATATTAGCGTATTAGAAAAATTTACAACTATGTAACCTCCATAACGAAAAAATAACACAACATGTGCTTAGGATAATATATGTCCTGTTCGGGTGTTTTGTGTGGACAGGAAATATATCAAAAACAGGAGGCAATAGGATGAGAAATAAGAAATTTTTTAAGGCAATGGTGTTGTGTGCAATGTTCGTGGTGATGGCAGGATGTACGAATGAAAGTGGAAATAAAACGGATGCGCCAATACAGATAGAATCATATACAATAAGAGATGAAAATGTAACTAAAGAGGATACTGATGTGACTGATACAAAAATCCAAGGAGAATCACAGATGCAGATACCGATCCCTGAAAATAATGAGGGTACGGTGGGTGAACAAACAGATGCGGAGCTTGAGGAAGAATTGAAAAATTACCGTCAGGAGCGGGAGGATATGATACAGGAGACGAATGGCTTGGTGGAAGGCGGTTCACCGGATGAGGAAAATTATTCCTTTGATATGTCGGGATCCTTTTATACAAGCCGGTTTGATACAATGGAAATTACGAAAGCCTATGCTGCTGCGCGGATTTATGTGACGGATACACTTGGAATCATGCCAAGTACAAAGATGGTGACTTATATGTGTGTCGATCCGAGAATGCTTGCGATCTATGATGACGAGGATAAAGGCGTTGCATCAGGATATGACAGTAGTAATATTTTTGTCTGTGAATATTGTAATGAAGATGGTATATGGCAATACCTGATCCTTGTCCGTGACGGTAAAGGCGGCGCATGGAGCGTGATTCATAATGGAAGCGGTTATAAGGAATAAAGGATCAGAAGTAAGAAGAGCGATAAGGCGGATTGCAGGGGAGAAGAAAATGATAAGTAAATATAAATACACCATTGTTTTCTTAATATTTGCTGCTTTTACTATTTTGGGCAGTATGGAAGTTATGAAATATATACTGCAAATCAGAGAAACACAACTGCTGACTGAGAATGGCAGAGTAGAAATGCAATCGCCGGTCCGGACATGGGAGAGTTTGGAAAATGATAAGGATGGTGCAGTGAGTGAAGAAGTGTCCGGTGAAAGAAATGTTCTGAAGATAGAACAGATTGAAGATGCCATAAAGTGCTGGAATAATCGTAACAGTTTAATATTACATGAACCGGTGGCAGGACAGATTCCGATGGAAGAAGCTATTGATGCCGGTGAAAAGTGGCTGATTGAAATGGGTATGAGAGAAGAAAAAGATGCGGCAGCTTATACTGTAAATGCGGAGCTGGGAATAGGTATGCAGACGGAAGAAGCAGGAGAGCAGTTAGAAGCATATTATAGTTTCTGGACAGTGACGTATTCCAATCAGTCCATGAATGTGATACTATACATAAATGCTGTCACGGGAAAAGTATGGGGCGCAGAAATTTCACTGTATGAGGAGCTGCCGGAAAGATGTCCTGATGATGGATTGTGGCTTTTTGTGGAACTTGCCGGTCTGCAGGTATCGGATGATGACTCTTATGTAATTGATTCTGGAAAATCAAGAACCGAAATTGCGATAAAAGAAAGCCAATTATATGCACGGAAGCAATCCTATAGCATGGTGATCGGATTGGAAACCAGTTATATATATACTTCCTATCAGTTACTGATAAAGTAGAAAAATTACCACTATAGTACAATTAATTTACAATCATAACACAACTTTACCGAAAGTACGACGCAACACTCAGATAGAATATAAATATCCTATCTGGGTGTTTTTTGATGGGAAATACAAGGCGGAGGTGAAGAAATGGAGTCAAGGATGGAATTGCAGGTAGAGCATCTATGCAAGTCCTACCGAAAAAAAGAAGCGTTAAAGGATGTAAACTTTAAGCTGGAACAAGGGGTGTATGGACTTTTGGGTGAAAATGGCGCGGGAAAAAGTACACTCATGAGGATACTCACCACGGTTGATTTTCCCACCAGCGGCAGCATTCTGTACGGCGGGAAAAACATCGCTGAGATGGATGAGGATTACCGTGATTTGATTGGATATATGCCGCAGGATTACAGCGTATATCCAAGTTTCACGGCAACAGATTTCCTGTTTTATATGGGCACGCTGAAAGGAATCCCTGATGACAAATTGAAAATAAAAATTCCGGAAGTGCTGGAATTTGTCAATCTGTCCGATGTTGCAAACAAGAAAGTGAAGACTTTTTCCGGAGGAATGAAAAGAAGGATCGGTATTGCGCAGGCGATATTAAATGATCCTGAAATCCTGATATTGGATGAACCGACGGCAGGGCTTGATCCTAAAGAAAGGATAAGATTTTCCAATATACTCAGCAGCATGGCAAAAGAAAAAATAATCCTGCTCTCAACGCATATCGTGTCAGATATAGAAGCTATTGCAAATCAGTTGATTGTAATTCTGAAGGGGAAGATCACTGAGACCGGCAATATAGAACAACTGGTAGAAGGAGTGGCGGGTAAGGTATGGGAGGCAACCGTCGGGCAGGATATGATGAATACCATAAGCGCAGAGCGGGCGGTCATTCACATCAAACAAATGGGAAAAGATGTTCAGATCCGTTTTGTGGGAGATCAAATTCCAAATATTGAATGCAGGTTCGTAATGCCTACTTTGGAAGATTATTATATATATGTCAATGAAAAAACAAAAAGGAGTGGAATGATATGAGAAAAAATCAGATAAAGTTAATGGCNNGCAGGAATGTTTGTTTTGGCACTTGTGACAGGATGCGGTTCAGGTGACAATAAAGCAGATGAGGGATCAAACAGCATTATTTCCATAGATATGGAAGATGCTGAACTGAATGCGGGAGAACAGGAAAATCAGGTGAATGTTGAGGATGAACAGACGGAAGCAAATGGTCAGTCCCAGTCTGCGGGAACTACGGATGATATCGAAAAGGAACTGGCTGCTTTTCGGGCTGAGAGAGAAAAAGGGATTTCTTCTGTTGGAAATTATACGATGGTGCAATTCCCGAATGAGGAGAACTATGATTATGGTGTTGGTGACATCAGTTACCTGACCAGATTTGATTCCAGAGAGTTGAATGAGGCATTTAAAGCAGCGAGCGCTTATCTTAAAGATACGCTGAATTTGGAAAGCGATGCATGGATATGCGTCGATCCTAGAATGACAGCGATCTATGAAGATGAGGATAAAGGAGTTGCGAACGGATATGATGCGGATAATATATTCCTTTGTGAATATAACGACAATGGAAACTGGCAGTATTTGATCCTTGTCAGGGAAGGAAAAGGTTCTGACTGGGAAGCGCTTTATCATGGCAGCAGCTACAAAACGGAATAGTGCGATTGGAGTGATAAAATGAAAAAACAAATATGGATGGAATATCGAAAGCTATGGAATAAAATATCTTGCGTTGCGGTCATTGCCATGTGCGTTGTGGTGGTACTGCATCTGCTCATATACCTGAATCTTCAATATCGGGCAATAGACAGTCAGGGAGAAATTGTAGAAGGTTTAGCGTCCTACAGGGCTTTGAGAGAGGCAACGAAAGACCTTGTAGGGGTTATGGACGGAGAGTATATACAAAACCTGATAACTAGTTACAATAATAGCTTTGACAAAGCATATTTAGCAGAACACAGAGGTTATTTGGGAACCGCAGGCATGACAAAGTATATGGTTCCCAATTACTTTATCAATTACGCTTATTTTGGACTATATATGTCAAATGGAAATGAAAAGATCGGTTTGGATTACGATTTTCTGGAATCAGAGGAGAGGTTTTATGCAGCCTATAAGGAAACAGTAAAAGAACATTTAGCAGATGGCAACATCTATTCGAATATGTATACAGATGAACAGCTCCTTGTTCTGAATAAGAAGATCGACAATTTAAAAACCCCTTTTTCGACCGGATATTATCAAGGACTGGCATGTCTCAGAGCATGGTATATTATGGATTACAGTCTGGTGTTTTTTGTACTGGCATTCGGACTGGCAGGGTTATTTTCAAAAGATAATGCCGGCGGCGTCACGGAACTTACCCTTTCCTCTCAATATGGAAGAAAGAAGAATATGAATGCACGATGGATCGCCGGGAATTTGTTTATAACGAGCGTGTATCTAATCTATCTTGGGACTCAGTTGGTTGTGAATGGATTGATCGGTACTCTGGACGGCTGGAATATGTCGGCGCAAATGATGTGGTTTACCTGTCTATACAATATGACATTTGGAACAGGACTGCTTATCATGTTTGCCGGTGGTCTGCTTGGCGCTCTTGTTGTCGGGAATATTGTTATGATGATTTCCATGAAAACAAAAAACATGAAATTAGCGGCTGCGCTTTCCATTATAGCAGTATATATGATTATGAAGACGGAAAATATGTTCGGCACTATAGGTAAATTGATATTTATCAGCCCTATCAATTTTGAAAAAGATTATCTGATTGAAATGTATATGTTCATAGGCAATACAGCAGTACCATGGTTTATCGTTATCTTTGCTGTGACGGTGCTATATGTGGCGATATTATATATGGTTACAAGGCTGTCTTACAAAAAATATCATATAAACTGACGGTGGTGATGTGATGAAAATAACAATATTAGAGTGTAAGCGAATAATAAGCAGGATAATTTTTTTAGGGTTTATGGCATTTGTCCTTGTTGTTTCCGTTTATGACAGTCAAAGGAATCTGGATAGATATAATGTGCGTGACGCACAGGGGATTGCAGTCACTTGGAAAGATAATCTTTCAGAAGCCAGAAACGCTTCCGGAGGGCTTTATCTGGATAAGGAATGTATGGTAAGCCTGCGGGAGGATGAAAATCTGTATGGTTATCTGAATGGTGACAATATCATGGAATTGATTTTCTGCAACTATGAAGGAAAAACCTTAGAAGAATTGTCTGATGATGAGATGAATCAATTTTTTCAGATAAGGGCAGAGACAATTTACGAAAATCTTGTTATGGATACGAAAAAAAGCTATACGGATGAAGAAATAGCAGACTTTATGGAAAAAGCGGTATCATTGACTGCCTTATCCATGGAGTATGCCGAAGGGTGGAAAGTGCTGGCGGAAAAGATGGGAAGCTTTGTTTTCATGATTGTTATCATTATATCAGTTCTGATATTGCCGCTCTTTGGACGTGATCCGGCGGTGCAGATGGAGGAGCTGGTGCGCTCCGGCAGATACGGAAAGCGGCAGCTGGATATGGCAAGGATTATGGCGGCTTATTTGACGGCAACCGTTCTTTATATATGCAGTACGGCGATTTATTTTGTCATTGTGATGTTGCCTTTTGGTTTTGACGGTGCAGGTCAGCCGATTCAGAGCAATGTGAGGACATTTTTTTCTCTTTACAATATTACCTATCTGCAGCAATTTTTATGGAATCTGTTCAGGGGGTATGTGGTACTGATCTTCATGGTCAGTCTGGCGCTGTTCGTTACGATCCTTTTAAAGAATATTCTGGCTGGCGCTTCCGTTATAGCAATCTTTCTGGTGATGCTCGTGGTTTTTAACCAGATATATCTTTATCCGGTAAATCACCGGTTCACAAATTTCATGCCTGTGAGAATGACTGATTTCTGGCATTTTTATACAGGAAATGAATTATACCGAATCTGCGGATCGAGCATCTCCTGCATGAGCTGGAGTATTGTTGTATCTTTGACTTTATCTGTGATTTTACTGGCAGGTAGTTTGCTTGCGCTGTATGCTGACAGAAAAAAGGGCTGTGTTAAGGGAGAAGCGGGATGAAGAAGAACGATAGAAACATCAGGAGGAAGGAAAGGCGGGTGAGATACGGAAAAAAAGAACAGACAGGAAACAGGCTGCTTCTCCTTGCAATGGTGGCTGCGATTGCTGTGCTTGTGTTCCATATCAGGGAGATAAAGACAGAACTAAGCGAAATGCAGACTGCGCTGAAGCGGATAGAAGTACTGGAATATGTAAGGATTGAAACATCTGCAAAAGCCGCCAGTCAGGAGGAAACCGATTATGTCAGCAGCATTGCCGTAATGAATGTGGAAAAGCCAATACAGCGCACCCGGGCGGAAACACTCCAAAGATTGGAGGAGCTTGGAAAAGAGAATCCGGACATTGCGGCAGTCAGCAGGAGCAGCTCCCAATATCCGGAAGCTATGCTGACGGCTCTCGCAAATAATCCGGAAATGGCAGATTTTGTGGCAGGCTATCTGGGCGGTAACGAATATACGGCAGGCGGTCTGACAGAATCGGAAAAGGAACAGGAATATCCGCTGCTGCTCCAATGGGATCCACGGTGGGGATATGAGCCCTATGGCGGGGACAGCTGCATCGGGCTTGCAGGCTGCGGTCCCACTTGTCTGTCGATGATTTTATATCACATGACAAGGGATGAAACGCTTACGCCTGACAGGATAGCTGCCTATTCTATGGAGAATGGCTACTATGTAAATGGAACAGGCACCGCATGGGCGCTGATGGAGGATTTTCCCGCATTATATAATATCAAGGTCACGGAACCCGGCGTAACGGAACGTGCCATAAAAGCGGAGCTGGATAAAGGCAATATCCTGATATGCGCCATGGGGCAGGGCGACTTTACGGTGTCCGGTCACTTCATTGTCATATACGGTTATGGTGATGGCGGGTTTCGGGTAAATGATCCGAACTGCGTTGCAAGGAGCAGGAAAGTGTGGACTTTTGAAGAAATAAAGGATCAGATCAAAAAAATCTGGTCTTATTCTACCGGTGGGATTGCGAATGGAAACAATGTGATTTACGAGGGAGGTGGTATGTGATGAAAGGCTTCATTGAAAAGAATGGTATTTATACAAAATCGGGAACGGAAGATACCGTGTTAGATGAGAAAATAAGAGAGACATTTTCAGGAATGACCGAGGGGATTTTTGCGTCGGATGGTCTAAAGGAAAAAATAATGAAAGAGATTGAGGGACAAAACGATTAAGCCGTAACCAATAATCAGACATACAGTATATTTAAAAATAATCTAAGAGAATATGAAAAATACGCAACTTCGACACATCTTTTTGCTATAATGAATACATTGGAGGTCTTGTGATGAATGTTTTGATTGTAGAAGATGATGAGGCGATCGCAAATCTGCTGTATATGGATCTGAGTGATGAAGGGTATCAGTGCGTATGTGCCTATGATGGGAAGAATGCGGCGGATCTGCTGGAAGAAAGACAGGATTTTGATCTCATATTGTTGGACATCATGCTTCCGGAAATAGACGGTTATGAACTGTTGGAATATATCAAACCTATGGATATTCCTGTTATTTTCCTGACTGCAAAAGGTTCTGTCAATGACCGCATACACGGATTGAAAATGGGAGCTGATGACTATATTGTGAAGCCTTTCCAGAGCGGGGAAGTGCTTGCCCGCATGGAAGCCGTGCTGCGGCGGTATGGGAAAAACCGGAAAGAGCTTTCCTTTGGGGATGTCACAGTCTATCTGGAGTGCAGAAAGGTATTCCGGAGCGGAAAAGAAGTGGAACTGACAGTGAAGGAATATGACCTGCTGGTGGAACTGATGCAGAATAAGAATGTGGCACAGCACAGGGACAGGTTATATGAGAAGGTGTGGAAGGAGTCTTTCATGGGGGATACCAGGACGCTGGACACGCACATCCAGCGGCTGAGGAAAAAGCTGGGATGGGACAAGCATATAAAGACCATATTCAGGATAGGGTATCGTCTGGAGGACTGATTTTATGAAATTAGGCGCAAAGATCATAATTTCCATTATGATATTTTTCAGTGTCATATTTCTTTTGGGCGGATATGCCCTGATTTCCTATTTTTATGAACTTACCATGGAAAGGGAAGTTGAGGGAGCCATAGAGCAGTACCAGTATAATAAATTTGTTGTGCAGGCAAATCTGATCACCAAGGGGGAGGATTGGTTTGCCGGTGCGGCGGACGGGCCGTATGACATCAGCAGCATGGCTTCGGACATGAATGGCATGGTGGCATTTTTGGCAATGGACGGTTCTGTATTGTTTTCCGGTTTTCCTGCCAAGACAGATTTTTCCGGACTGTTTGCAGAAGCAGAACAGGATATGGTCAATTACCGATTTGTGAAGATCAATAACAGATCCATCTTAATGACTACGGGGATAGTTGCACATGGGGATGCCGGCGTGTATCTGATAACCGGGGTTGACGTGGAAAAAATTCAGCTACAGCAGGCGCAGATCATAAGGGAATTTGGGGCTATATATGTGACGGCAGTGAGCATAGGCATCTTTCTGATCTTTGGCATTTCCTATTTCATAACCAGACCAATCAAGCAGTTGACGGCGGCTACTAAGAAAATAGCAGAAGGAGATTATGGGGAACGTGTCACAGAGGGCGGCAGTGATGAGGTAAGTCAGCTTGCGGGGAATTTTAACCGGATGGCAGAGGCTGTTGATGAAAAGGTGCAGGAGCTTTCGGACAGTGCAAGGCAGAAAGAAGATTTTGTGGCAAATTTTACACATGAGTTAAAGACGCCCCTTACTTCCATTATCGGCTATGCAGACCGGATATATAAAAAGGAACTGCCCAGGGAGGAACAGAAGAAAGCGGCATGGTATATCTGGAACGAGGGGATGCGTTTGGAGGCTCTGTCGCTGAAGCTGATGGATCTGACCATATTAAACCATAAGGATTTCTGCCTACAAGAAGTGAAGACAAATGTTTTGTTCAGGAAGCTTGCGGCTGATGTGGAGTATCTTATGGAGGCAAAAGGGGTTTCAATGGACTGTACTGTGGAACCGGCCTTTATCGAGGTGGAATATGATCTGTTCAAAACACTGTTCCTGAACCTTTTGGATAATGCAATAAAAGCAGGCGCAAAACATATCCGGGTAACAGGGGATGTGGAAAAAATGCCGGAAGGAACCCGTTTTACCATGCAGGTGAAAGATGACGGGAACGGAATACCAAAGCAGGAGATAAAGCGGATCACGGAAGCATTTTACATGGTGGACAAGTCACGTTCCAGAAAGCAGCATGGGGCAGGAATCGGGCTTGCTTTATCGGATAAAATAGCACAGATACATGGAAGCAGACTGGAATTTGAAAGTGACGGCAGGAGCGGGACGAGTGTAAGGCTTTCCCTGAAATGCAGAGGAGTTTAAATATTGATTAGTATGTGTGTTTCAGCGCACAAAGAGGTAACAACATGAATAAAAGCAAAATGTATGCCCTGATTATATTTATGCTGTCATTTGGAGCCGTGATTGGCGGATGGTTTCTGACTGAAGCGTTGCTTTATCAAAAACAGGAAGAATTTCTTGACAGAACCGGGCGGATCGCATTACAGTCAGCGGAATCTTCGCTTTTTTCAACGGAACAGCCGGGGGAAGCAGGTGGGGATTTAACAGAAGAAACTGCATTTGAAGGGCAGCCGTTATCCGAGGAGATGATGGCAAAAGTGCTGGCTGTTTGGGAAAGCGGAGGAAATGAACTGCCCCATGAACCCCAGAAGGGGCAGATGAATATGGAACAGGCAATTGATGCAGGAAAAGACTGGATCACAGTCATGGCAGATTATGGCATTGCCCCGGAGAAACTGGCAGAATGTGATTTTGACAAAGTTACTGCGAAACTGTGTACTTTAGATACTCAGGTTGATTTTGACGATAGCCTGCTTAGTTACTGGCTGATTCAGTTTACAGAAAACGATGTGACGGTCAGTCTTACGGTTCATGCTGCAAGCGGGGAGATATGGAAGGCCAGTCTTTCCATGAAAGAAAGTGACAGGTCATCAAAGGAATACAGCCCTGATGAAATGCTGGAGATTGCATTTCCATTCACTAACAGAGGGAGTATGGAAACCGTAAATCTGATAAATAATGCCACTTGTGAAATCATGCCGGGGGGACTTATTTACGCTGCTGTAAAAGAACGACAAACTAAGGTGGATACACAGGAAGTGGTTATAACATTAGATTTTTGGCTTAGTACGGTATAAAAAAGGCAGTTAAGTTTGACAGTTTTGGTACATTTCAGACGAATGTATGAGACATCTCCTTGCTATGATTGTTTTACAAACATTTGTAAAATGCATTAGCAAGGAGGTTTTATTTTATGCGGAAAAAGAGAAGTTTGTTAGCAGTTCTACTCATTGTGGCTTCTGTTTTTTGTGGATGCGGTGATGGAACTGTACCAGAGACAGCGGGAGGACAAAATGATGCTCCAATGCAGGAAACAGGCGGAGCATCAGGAACAGAGGAGCATTCGGAAAACGAAGAGAAAACACCGTATGTGCAGCCGGAAATGAAGGGAGAGATAACCATATCCTGTCTACATGCGGAAGAATTTCTAAATACCGCTGCAGAGCAGTTTATGAGACTCTATCCGGGTGTAAAGGTGACCATTAACGATTATAAGGAATCCTCCGGTGAGGGCATGGTGGAAGATTACCGGACATACCTGAATACAAAGATCATGACGGGGAAGGCAGAGGATATTTTGTTTACCAGCTTTCTTCCTATAACAAAATACAGTGAAATGGGTGTGTTTGAAGATCTGAGCGGATATATCCAAAAAACGCCGGAAATAAATGATGAAAATTATTTTATGAATATCTTACAGGCTGCGAAAGAGGATAGCGGGGAAATTTATATCATTCCTTATATGGCAAGATTTGACACATTGGAGTTTTCTGCGGAGCTTTTATCAGAGCATGGCAGCACGGAAAATGATATGCAGAACATCCATTTTGGAACAGCAATGGAACTGGCAAAACAGTTGGTAGATGAAACAGCTAAAAACAATGCGTTCCTGATACCGATGAATGAGGTGTCCTATGCACACTATCTGATCAAAGATTCCATTGGGCAGTTTATAGATGGGGACACCCAAAAAGTGAATCTGGATACACCGGAATATATTGCGCTTTTGGAGTCGGTGAAGGCTTTGTCTGAAAATGGTTATTTTGAGTCGGGTATTGATTTTTATAACATGGAATATTATTTTGCGGCAGAATGTGATTATGATGTGCAGGCTGCTTATTATAGTATGGATACGAAAAACGGAGCGAACTATTGTATGCCTCTTACAGATGCGGAAGGCAGAACGCTTGTGAAATCTAATCCCTGTGTGGCTATAAACAGTGCATCAGCCAACAAAGATTTGGCGTGGGAATTTATCAGATACCTGCTGTCTGATGAAGTGCAGACACTCCCTTCCATTTATGGTCCAACAGTGAGCCGGAAAGGGCTGGAAGCAGTGGCGGAGCGATATTATGCTTTTTACGAAGATGGTAACGGCGGAGCCGGGCTTGGAAGCGAGGCGGAATACAAGGCGATACTGGAAAGCTGGATCGAACAGATCAATGACTGTGACACGCTGGATGGGGCTATCATGGATTTAGTAGATGAGGAAAACAGTAAATATTTTTCGGGACAGCAGACGGCGGAGGATACAGCAAGGAGACTCCAGCGGCAGTTGGAACAATATTTTAATGAATAAGGAGAAATTAGCATGATGAAAAGAATAGTAACCGGATTTATCGGTTTAAGCATGTGTATGTTGCTAATGGCTTGTGGTGAAGCAGAGGCTTCCCCAAAATTGGAAATAAATCCGATTTCGCTGGAAGCGCAGCAGGTGCCGATTAATGAAGGTGGAGAGGTACAGTCTGAAGCAAACAGCAGTGACGAAAAGCCTGATATGATACAGGAGGAAAAAGAATCGGTGTTGGATGAAAGGATGAAAGAGGATGGCAATTATAATGAAAACAGCAGTGATGACAAGGAGCCGGATAATACCGTACTACCGGAGACGAAAGAAAACATTGATAATGTACAGGACAATGCCGATCGTCCTGAACCGGAACAATCTATGCCGACAGTTACATTGTACGGAACAATCAAGTCTTTGGAAAGTGGGAGTTTTACCATATCCAGGGCGGATGTAAATGGTAATGTGATGGTCAGCACAGATGATACGGTCAACATTATCTATACGGATAATACGGAATTTGTAGTATGCACTTCCGCGGACGGAGGCATAACGGTGAACTATGCAGATGGAACATCCTCAGATTTATGCAGTGGTAAAATTGCTGATATTGTAGGGGCATATGAAGGAGCTGACTTTGTGGCACAGAAAGTCAAAATTAATTTTTTTAACTGATCAGGAGCTTGTAAATGAAAAGAAAAAACAAATGGAAATTAAATAAAATGCTGCCATGCATTATGCTTCTTATCAGTCTGACAGGGTTTTGCTTCTTTTACCTGATCCCGTTTCTGCTGTCCTTTACCTATTCTGTCGTGGATAACCCGGTAAGCGGAAAGTTTTGCGGACTGCTGAACTATAAGGCGTTATTCCAAAACATTTATTTCTTGAGGGGGTTGAAGAATACGGTATGGTTTATGGCAGTCAGCATTCCGCTGAATATGATCCTATCCCTGTGTGTTTCTTTTGTTGTCAGGAATAGGAAGGCATATTCCAACTATTTCAGCCTGATTTTCCTGATACCGCTGGCGATACCCTCTGCTACATCCGCTTTTTTCTGGGAAAATTTCTTTGGACTGCATGGGACGCTGAACAAATTCCTGTCAGTTTTCCATGTGGAGGGTATGGACTGGCTGGAGAGCAGGTATGGAATGATGGTAATGGTCATCATATTCATCTGGAAAAATATTGGATATAATATGGCGCTGTTCATAAGCGGATTAAGCAGCATACCGGAAGAATATTATGAGTGCGCTGATGTAGAAGGGGCGGGAAGGCTCTGGAAATTCAAAAATATAACGCTGGCATACTTGACGCCGACTACATTTCTGGTATTAATCATGACCTTTGTAAACTCATTTAAGGTGTTTAAGGAGATTTATATTATTACAGGAGAGTACCCTCCGGACAGCCTGTATGTCCTGCAGCATTATATGAATAATATGTTTCTCTCCCTGAATTACTCAAAGCTGGTCAGTGCGACTTATATCCTTACGATAGCCATTATACTGTTTGTGGTCTGCATATTCCGGACAGAGAGAAAGTTTTCGGAGAATCTGCATTATTAGTGTGGATATGACGGAAAGGAAATAGAATGAAGAAAAATGGAAAAAGAAAAATTTTTTATGCATTATTTATTGTATTTGTTGTTGTTTACATGATGCCGCTGATCATTACTTTTACTAATTCTTTCATGGGAAGCAGGGAAGTGGAAAACAATTACACTACGGGCAGCCTGGGGTTAGATGAATATATTGAGATGGATGTGGTGCCCAAAAAGGTAACGCTGTCACAATATGCTTCCCTGTTATTTGACAGCCCGGTGTATCTGCATATGTTCTGGAATTCCGTAAAGATTGTGGTGCCGATTGTACTTGGGCAGATACTGGTGTCGGCTCCTGCAGCATATGCGTTTACTGTTTTGAAATTCCGTGGAAAGGAAATCGTGTTCTTTCTGTACATTATTGTCATGCTTTTGCCGCTCCAGGTAACTTTGATGCCGAACTATATTGTGGCAGACTGGATGGATATTACGGACAGCTACCTTGCCATTATCCTTCCCGGTATCTTCAATCCGTTGGGGGTATTTCTTTTACGGCAGTTNNAAAAGTATGCCGGATGCTTATATTGAAGCGGCAAAGATGGATGGGGCGGGACATGGGAAGATTTTTTTGTGGGTGATACTGCCAATGGTAAAGCATGGGATAGCGGCAGTGGCTATGCTTACCCTTTTGGACTACTGGAATCTGGTGGATCAGGCAGTCATATTCATACAAGATTCAGAAGCCCAGCCGTTATCTATTTTTCTTGCAAAGATCAACAGCGGCGAACTGGGAATTGCATTTGCCGGATCATGTTTTTATGCGCTTCCGGTCTTGCTGGTTCTTCTTTATGGGCAGGAGTATTTGAAAAACGGGATTGCCATTACGGGACTGAAAGGGTAAGATATTGGAATTTTAAGGCATCATCGGAATTTTTGTATCTGCAAATATGATAAAAAGATGAAAGGAAAGGAAAATGGATAAGGCAGAAAATTGTAAAAACCATTCCAAGTGGAAAAATCATTCCAATGGAAAAAAAGAATTTCAAAGGGAAAAAAGTTACAGGAAAATATTTGCGGTTTTGACCATTGTTTTACTGACGCTGACGTTTCTTTCAAAATCATTCTATAATTACCGTCTTCCTGTGGTAATGGCAAGCCTGCCTAAACAGGGCAGACTTATCTTTACGGTGGAAGGAACTTCGGAATTCACCTATGCGCATACAGAATCCGTCTATGCGGACATTGATGGCAAGATTAGGGAGATATTGGTGGATGTGGGGGATGAGGTAAAGGCGGATCAGACCTTGATGCGGGTTGAACTGAACGGGACAGGGGAAATGTATGATGTCAGGGCGGATAAAGACGGGATCATCTCATGGGTTGGCGTCAGCAAAGGAATCTATGTGTCCTCCATGCAGAATACGGTGTTGTATGAGATTGCCGAAAAGTCGGAGGAATGGGTATGCAGTCTGATCATCAGCGAAGAAGAGTTTGAACATATCAGTATGGAAAGCGTGCCGGTGTTGGAACTTGCGGATCGGAACGAGTCGGTGGAGGGAGAGATCAGTTCCATCTTTGGCTATGACAGTCAGAATCTGCAAGGGTATAAAGTAAACATTACGGTGAGGAGTGCAGATGTATCTCTGGCAGGAGAGCGTGTGAAGATAACAATTAAAGAAGATGGCGAACAGTATGACACGCTTATTCCGGTGGCGGCATTGTGTAAGGATGCGACAGGCTATTATGTCCTGATAGTGCAGAAGAACAATAGTGTATTGGGGGAAGGATACAAGGCTCACAGGATGTCCGTGGATCTGCTGGGTTCAGATGAATCCTACTGTGCAGTAAGGGGACTGCCGACAGACGAGCTTGTCATCATAGCGTCTACAGGTGAGATTATGGATGGAAGCAATGTATTTTATGAGGGAGATGGTACACGATGAAAGGAATATCCGGAAGGAAACTATTAGTGGTATTTATTCTTATGGGGGCGGCAGGGATGTGTCTGCTGCTCTGGATGAAGATGCAGGGGGCGGTATGTGACGGGGTGTATGCGGTATCATTCCGGCGTAACGACCTTACTTTTACGGAAACTGATATTGCCAATATTGAGAAGGAGGGGATAGACCTGACCTATACGCAGCAGTTTTACCCTGATGTGTCAAACGGTTTCCGCAGGGAAGAAATTCCCGTCTTCCTGACCAACGAAAACTATGCATTCTTTACAAATACCTACATGCAGGAGGGGGCTTTTTTTAACGGTATGCAGACAGACAGGAAACTGGCGGTAATGGTGCTTAATGAAGCGGCAGCAATTCAGCTTTTTGGAAATCGACAGTGTGTGGGCGAGACTGTGTATCTGAATAAAGCCCCTTTTCAGATCATAGGTCTCATCGCAGGACGCGACGGGGAAGAACCGGGAATCTATATACCATATTCCACAAAAGAGCTTCTGGGTATTTCGGATCTGGAAATCAGACAGATATGGTGCCGCTTTTTGAATCTAGCTGATGCGGCATTAGTGATGAAGAAAGTTGGGTATCCCATAGAAACCCTCAAGCTTATGCAGATAGATCTGATAAAGGGTGTTTTCCGGCAGCGGTTCATTTTGCTGCTAATCATAGCAGGAGCATATGCAGTATTTCTTGCCTGCAGATCGATATGGAAAAGAATAAGGGCATTTAGACAGAATGAGAATATAGACATGAAATGGATCGGTATCAGTGCATTACAGGTTATGGGAACTTGTACAGGGATTGTTCTGTTATGGAAAACGGTAGAAATCGCATGGTGTGTGCCACCGAGCTATGAATTGCCGGGAGGCAGTTGGAAGGATGTGTTCTATGACATAATGGATTTTTATCTGCTTCATGGTGTGGATTTAGATAATATGCCACTTTTGCAGCATTGGAATCTGGTTTCCATCATTTCCACAATAGTGTATATGTATCTTTATTCTCTGTGTGTTTATACAAAATCGGGAACGGAAGATACCGTGTTAGATGAGAAAATAAGAGAGACACTTTCAGGAATGACTGAGGGGATTTTTGCGTCGGAT
>DLOQ01000121.1:6283-29951 GCA_002479655.1 Lachnospiraceae bacterium UBA7480 | reverse complement strand
CGATCGCTATGACCATAAAATTTAACAGGACGGCGGATACCAGCAGGCGCAGCATCTGCATACAGCAGCTGCCTGCTCTCTCCAGCAGCGTGATCGGTCCGGCATCCGTAACCAGTCCGACCAGCGCGCTTCCCAGATGTACGATCAGGACGACAACCAACACTCTGATCATGGGCAGTATGCAGACGAGCACAATCAGGGAAAGCATCACGATCCCGATACTGTTTTTGATCAGCAGCAGAGAGCCGCTGACCATCTGCATCGTCGTATCCGTAATATTGCCAAGTCCGGGCAGCGCGGCAAGGATCTTTTGTGCCGTCCCATAACTGACACCATCCAGCACCGGCGCGAACAGCCCCTGCATCATACTGAATCCACCGACCAGCGCCATACTGATCCTCAGGATCCATTTAAATAACCTGTTATGAAGCTTCAACAGATACTTCATGGATTCGTTGCCGGTGATGCCACTCATTACGGACAGGAGCATCGCAGCGCTGACCATCGGAAATAAAACAAGCTGAAACAAAACCTCCAACAGATAGATAACCACCATCTCTATCTCATACAATCCGGTCGCCGTACCGGCGCCGACCGCCACTCCNNAGCCCCCCCCCCCCCCCCCCCCCCCCCCCCCCCCCCCCCCCCCCCCCCCCCGCCACTCCGGCGGTTATAAAATATGCCGGCAGCATCACATGCAGCAATTCGATCAGCCTGCTTATGCTTTCTCCGACGATCCTGACAATATCATAAAACGCAGCCATCAGATATCCGCCAAGCAGCGCCTGTATCAGATAAGTTCCCATACTCATGATCTGCTTATTTTCATATAAGCCGGATATATTTCTGCATACGGCAGTCAGGAGACCGCATAAAAGGATCACGCAGAACAGCTCCTTGCGCGCCGTCCATTCGGCAATGATGCATTCGATCCCCATATCCAAAAGTTTTATAGGATCTAATGGCAGCTCGCCACACAGAAGCTGCTCCAACATTTCCTCGATCCTCAGTCCCTGTTCCGGCAGGATGNNGCTTTCCAGCCAGTCATTTGCCGCCGAAAAATCATACTCCCCAAGGATGCTATCCACCAGTCCTGTCCCGGTGGCATATCCCATCTCCATATGTATCCCCTCTCCAATAAACTGAATAATACCTTCTTCTTACTTTATAATGAAAATCCATTGATAATATCAACTAACGCCGCAAGGATCGGGATGCCAAGCATCAGGATGGACACCTTTCCAAAAACCCTGATACTGTCCGATAGCGCCAAAAATCCGTTTTCCCTGCATAGAGACGCGCCAAATTCCGTAACCAGCGTAATCCCCACCGCTTTCAAAAGCAGGAGCAGATACGGTCTGGCAAAGGACAGATTCTCCATCAGCCTGTCCAGATATTCCAGGATCACAAACAGACGCGAGATCAGGCATGCAATGGTAAAGATGCCTGCGCCAAGGGAAAGCACGCTTCCTATCACCGGCTCTTTGGATCTGATCAACATGGAGGCAATCACTGCAACGATTCCCAGCAAAGCTACTTGTACAATATCCATAAATATGATCCTCTGTCATCTATAATTCAAATAACCCCTGCACCAAGGTAAATACTTCCACTATGTACGGAATGATCCAGATCAGCACCATCACAATTCCGGCAAGACTTAACAAAAACGCCTGATCATCCCTTCCACTGTGTTTGAGTATCTGATTCAAGAGTGTAATCAGAATACCTACAGCCGCGATTTTTAAGATGATTCCTTCATTCATATCAGTATGATCACCCCCAATATCCCGATTGTGATTCCCATACAGCAATATACCTTTCCCTTTTGCCGGTACTCATTTTCAAGATATTTTTTCTTTCCTTCCATTTCTCCCGATACCTGTTCAAAGATTTCCTCCCGATACCGCAGATCCATTGCCTTTGCCAGATTTGTCAGTTCCATCATATACTGTATGTCTTCTTTTTTCAGACAGGTCTCTGCTGCCATACGTTTCAATGCCTCCTGCCACATATCTTCAAAACTTTTTCTCCCGCATTCCATTCCCTGGTATATCCCGTGAAAAATATTCTGATATGGTTCTCTGCTTTTTTCCGATATTTTTAAAAATATCTCCCCAAGTGAGGATCTTTGAAAACTTACTTCGCTCTTAAAAACCGCGATCAGCCGGGAAAGATAAGTTAATTCCCCCCGCCGTTCGACCAACTCCTTTGCCTGTATCCAGCCATATAAGGAGGAGGTAAGGATCAGCAGAACGGCTCCCATCACCTTGAGCATCATCATACACTCATCACCTGACTTCCGTATGCATCCAGAACCATTTCAATCGTGCCTGCGCCGTGGGATCTGCTCATGATTACATATCTTTTAAACGCATGTTCTTCTAATAAGCCCTCCAGCCCCTTCTTTTTCCCGATGTCCTCCAGCCCCTCACCATGGATCGAAGCCAGGATATGGCAGCCGCATTTTAAAAGCTGACGGATGGCTCCGGCATCCTCTTCTCCGCCGATCTCATCTACCGCAACCAGATACGGATTCATGGATCGCAGCAGCAGCATCATTCCCTGTGATTTAGGACAGGCATCCAAAAGATCCGTCCTCGCTCCGAGATCATTTTGCGGCATGCCAAGATAACTTCCGCCGATTTCGGAACGTTCGTCGATCACGCTGACATTTCTTCCCTTTGCAAACCGGCTTCCATCCGATACCTGCCGGATAATATCCCGCAGCAGGGTCGTCTTGCCGCAACCGGGCGGCGATATCAAAAGACAGTTTTGAAACTCCCCATCCTCATAAAGATAAGGAAGGATCCGGTCAGCAGCTCCCTTTACTTCATGGGCGATCCTAAGGTTCATGGAAGTGATATTTTTGATGGAACGGATATGCCCGTTTTCCACGACGGCCTGTCCGGAGATACCGATCCTGTGTCCGCCCTGTATCGTCAGAAACCCTTTTGCAATCTCCTCCTCATACGCATACAGGGAGTAATGACAAAGGTGCATCAATATGGATTCCAGATCTTTTTCATCGACCCGGTATGCCATATCGATATCCCTTGTCATTTCTCCCTGTAATGTTATCCCGTATTCCCGGTTGCCTGCCAGTAAAAGAACAGGTCTGCCCGCCCTCAGGTGTATCTCCTGCAGCTCCTTCACCTGAGCCAGTCCGACCGCGATCCCCTGAAAGCAATCCGGAAATATCTCTTTGAGCATGCTATTGTCCATCATATACGACACCTCCATATTTCAATATATGAGGTGTTGTCCTAATTATTCCTCCCTGATCATTTCTTTTTGCAGCCGCTTCATAATCTTTTTTTCCAGGCGGGAAATATAAGATTGGGAGATGCCTAACAATTCCGCAACCTCCTTCTGTGTCATCTCCTGACCGTCCGAACGGTTGATCCCAAACCGCAGCATGATGATCGTCCGCTCCCGCTCCTTCAACCTGCTGATGGCGCGCGTCAGCAGCGTCCTTTCCACTTCTGATTCAATGTCCCGATAGATAATATCCTCTTCCGTTCCCAGCACATCGGATAACAGCAGTTCATTGCCGTCCCAATCTACATTTAACGGCTCGTCAATAGAGACCTCCAGCTTTGTCTTATTATTCCTGCGAAGATACATAAGGATCTCATTTTCGATACAGCGGGAAGCATAGGTTGCCAGCTTGATATTTTTCTCAGAGCGGAAGGTATTGATTGATTTGATCAATCCTATCGTTCCGATGGATACAAGATCCTCCACCCCGATCCCGGTATTGTCAAATTTTTTGGCAATATAAACTACCAGCCGGAGATTACGCTCGATCAATACCGGTTTCGCTTCCTCTGCCTTTCCGTTTTCCAGCTTCCAGATCATTTCATTCTCTTCCGTGGTATTTAACGGCGGCGGAAGGACATCGCTCCCCCCTATGTAAAACAATTCGTTTTCCGTTTCCTCCGGCAAAAGTCTATCCTTACACAAAAACCAGTAAATCTTTGCCGGCCAGTTAAAATCTAACATAGTCCATTCCTTTCTTTCAGATAATCTAAATGAAGCAGCATCTGGTATTTTCCATGCGCGGATAATCTTCCGTGATAGACTGCCAGAAGCATCTCCTGACAATGATAAGCTCCTCCGCTGTCCATGATCTTCACCTGATGCACCTTGACTGCCGGGAGCAGCCCGGCATCTGTCCCGACAGCATGGTACGGGATCATATAGACACCTTCCTTTTCCTCCAAGATATTCCACGGGATACTGCTTTCTTCCACGACACAGACGGCTTTCCCGCTGACCGGCTCCCGAAGGTCATTGCCTGTGTCCAATAAGGCCACAAGCTCATGCTCCTTCCCCCGATAGAGGAAACTGACATGATACAGGGGTCTTCCCCTCTGCCTAAGAAGCCATATCCCCAAAACCGCTGTCATCAGGACGGCAATGAAAAGTCGGGATCCGCTGATCCCCGTGAACTTCTCCAGCCTGTATGATGCCTGAAAGCAACCGGTCAGATACATGACTACGATCAGCATGACAAGCACGCCCCCTCCTGCCATCCTTTTGTGAAGCCTGCCATATAAAAAAACAAACATCAATGTTCCAATCAGGCACTCCGTTATGACACAGCCCCATCTGCGTACGCCGGCAGGCAGCAGCAGGCATGCGATCCCCGCCACGCTCCAGAGCGTACCGCAAAGCAATAGCCGCTTCCAAGATGCCTTTCGATGCATCAGCATCCCCACGAGCAGCATCAACAGGACATATACCAGCAGATATTCCACAAACAACCGGTCTAAATATATGGTGTAATGTAAAGAAGCATCCCGTTCCATATCTCCATCCTTATGTCCTATTATAAAAAAAGACAAATATAAAATTTGTCAAAATAATGTTTGTCTCATACAATTTATTTATACATCTTTCGAGCATTTTCAGCAGGGAACAGCGGTAAACCGACCGGTCGTATTCTTAATCATACATTGCCGCCTTAAAAGGAAGTGCTATTCTTTTAGAATATCAATTATAATCTCATAATTTTCAGGTTGATGCGGAAAGCTGCAGTTTGTGCAGGCTTTTATCTTTCTCCCCTCTTTTTCTATATAAGAAGGATTCCCCGGACAATTTTCCTTTAAATATAAAGGACAATAACAAAACAAACAGTTGAAATCTCCCAATTCCTTATGACAAGGGAAATATTTACAGTCTCTGTTTTCAAAAAACCGGTATGAATTTTCCATACTCGCTTTTACCCATTTCCTTTCCTAATTCTTATTGCTTTCATAACAGTTCACATATCTTCAGCGTTACCTGCTTTCTGATATTTCCGCGCTTTATCAACAAACGCGCTTGCAAATGCGGTATTGGACGGATAATATAAATGCGGAAATCCCATCCACTGCGTTTTATTCGCTATAATGCAGGGATATTCTTTGCCGGTCACCGGCTTGACTGCCATCACATCCGCTCCATTACAGGCGCTGTCATAATAGTGAAATTCATGTCCTTTGATACCCTTACCATTCAGCCAAAAATCCTTTTGCTTTTCCCGAAGCTCTATGTAACCGAAACGAACCAGTTCCCCGGTATAAAAGCAGGTTGCGGGAATAACCCCTGCCATATCATAGCAAAGTCCTTCTTTATCTTTCAAGAAAGAATGCAGATACATAAAACCGCCGCACTCTGCCACGATTGGCATTTCATTTTCCACCGCACTTTTAACTGCCCCGCGCATTTTCAAATTTGCGCTGAGCTCTTTTGCATATAGCTCCGGATACCCGCCGCCGATCAATAAGGCATGACATCCTTCCGGCAGTTTTTCGTCATGTACCGGAGAAAAATATATTATCCTTGCGCCATATTCCTCCAACAATTGAATATTATCGGCATAATAAAAGCAAAAGGCTTCATCTTTTGCCACTGCAATCGTTGGACGGCTGTTCCTGACAGCAGCTCTTTTTGTTAAGCCGCCGGATGCTTTCTCATAATCTATGCCTTTGCATCTATCAATCAACGCTTTTTCCGCCGATGTCTCATCAAATTCCGCTTCTTCCGCGCTTTCCGCTATTTCTTTGATATCCTCTATGGAAACCGTTTTTGAGAACAAGTCTGAAGCCGCCTGTAATTTCTCCTTTATATTATCCACTTCATCCGGCAAAAAAAGCCCCAAGTGCCTGCTCTCAAAATGCAGTTCCTCATTTTCCGGCAGATAACCTATCAATCCGGTTTGCAGTTCTTCCTCTATCAATGGTTTTACTGTTTCATAATATCCTTTTGATATCCTGTTCAGTAGGATGCCCTGTATCAGATGTTTCTTGTCATAACTAAGGAATCCTGCTATCATAGGTATCATGGAACGCCCCATCCCTTTTGCGTCAACAACAAGCACGATCGGTGTCTTTGTCACTTCCGCAAGATGATAAGAAGAACCTTCCTTCCTGATTCCGCCTAACCCGTCATATAATCCCATAACGCCCTCAAAAACCGCAAAGTCTGTTTTGGCTGCACTGTTAAGAAAAAGTTCTCTCGTCTTTTCTTCCTCCGTAAAAAACGTATCCAGATTTTTTACCGAAACATCTATGATCTTTTCATGAAACATCGGATCAATATAATCCGGTCCGCATTTATAGGAAGCCACTTTCCAGCCTTGATCCTTTAGTATCTGCAGCAAAGCGCAGGTGACTACTGTTTTTCCGCTTCCGCTTTTCGGCGCGGCAATCATAACTCTGTTTATTTTCATACAAACATCCCGCCTTTCTGTCAAGCCTGCACTTCATTTTGGTTCACGCCAAAATCGCTGTCGTCATTTTCAGCGCCATCATTGTCAAACGCAAACGCAAAGATCCAGACCGGATTCCCGGACTGCATCAAGTGATGACTTCCCGCTTTTTTTATTCTGCTTACCTGTAACTGTACGATCTCTTCCTCTTTTATCGTCTCATCCATCGACAAAATCTCTCTCATCTCACAGATTGTTTCCATGCTGACGGCATTTACCACAACTCTCATATGGGGATTGAGCTGCCGTAGTGATGTTAGTATTTCCCTTAATCTGCCGCCGCTTCCTCCGATAAACGCATGTGTCGCCATTGGAAGCCCGGCTAATGCCTCCGGCGCCTCCCCTTCTATCACTGTAACATTTTGCAGCTCAAACTTCTCTTTATTCTTTTCGATCAAAGAAACGGCTTCATGACTGCGTTCCACCGCATACACCTGTATATCGTCAGAAATACACGCTATTTCCACCGCAACGGAACCGGTGCCGCTGCCTATGTCATAAACGACCGCATTTTCCCGCAGCCGCAGCTTACAGATACTGACCTCCCGGATCTCCTCTTTTGTCATGGGAACCCTGTCCCTGATAAACTGTCCATCTACAATGCCATGTGTCAATCTTTTTTGCAGGACATACGGATTTTTGACAAAGCAGGTATATAACCCTTCCTCCGATAGTTCCATACATTCTAACGGCGTATGCCTCTCTATCCGCTGTTCCTCATAGGATAACTGATACCCCGTTATGATCTCACATTTTTGCATCCCTGCCTCTGACAACAGTTCTCCCAGCTGATTTATATCTTTCACACCTGATGTGAGCAAAAATGTTTTTGGACTGCATTTGATCCGCCGTACAAGATTACATAATTTTTTCCCATGCATACTGTAAACAGCTACATCCTGATAGCTTTCTCCAATGCGGGAAGCCAGATAAGCTATGGAAGAAATACCCGGAAGGATATGGATGGATGCCTTTATGCGCCCTTCCGTGATTTCCTTTTCCAATGCCGCATACAGCAGCTGACATCCACTGTAGAAACCGCTGTCTCCCGAAAAAAGAATCACAACTTTTATATTTTTCACAAATAAACTTTCACTCTGTATCTCATGCAGATAAGGAATGATCTGTTCCGCCTGATAAAAAGGATGTTTTTCTGCTTTAGAGCAGACCCTCTTAAGCATTCTTCCGGCTCCCAATAATATATCTGCTTCACTGATCACCTTCTCTGCCTCTTTTGTCAGACAGTCTGCATGCCCCATACCGATCCCCGCCAGAATGATTTCCATATTATTTCCCCGGTTTGGGGAAATGCGGGGATATCCGCAGGGTGTTTCCATACTTTCTTTGGGCGGATGGTTGGAAGGGAGATTTTCTTTTCTCAAGCTGTTAAGTTTCCGGCATATTTCAGAAAAGGAATCCCCCTCGCCCTCTTCAGGGCAGCCTATTACAAATATCTTTGTTCCGGTTCTTTTTGCGGCGTTCATTTTTTCCTGAAACCCACCGGGAGCACCGCTTTCCTTCGTTACCAGACAGGATATTTCATATTGATGAATAACAGCCTCATTCATCTCTACAGTAAACGGTCCCTGCATTGCAATGATCTGTTTCCCCTGAATGCCCTGCTCCATGCAAAGGGAAAGACTTTCCACGCTTGGAAGCACCCTTACATACAATCTATGCTTTATCTCTTCCGAAACACAATACTTATACAATTCCTTGCTGCCGGTAGTCAGGAGGATGTTTCCCTCCGTATCTTTCAGCGCTTTCACACAATCTTCTATGGTTTCAAAATAGGCAATGCCGTTTTCCCTTTCCGCAATGCCGTCTCTTTTCAGTCTTAAATACGCAATGACTATTCCGCTCTGCTCCATTTTTTTCAATACAGCCTGTATATTACAGGTGATCTCCCCGGCAAAAGGATGTGTTGCATCTACCACAACATCAAATTTTTCATTACTCAGGAATCTTTCTATCTGTTCCTGATTCATTCTTCCCTGATGTACTTTTACAAGAGGATGCTGTCCTAAAACGATTTCACCATACTCCGTTGCCACGCAGACCGTATGATCGATTCCGGCTCCCGCAAGATATTCCGATAATTTTCTTCCTTCAGTTGTCCCTGCAAATATCAGTATTTTTTTCAATGTTATAGCCTCTCCTTGTAACAAATTTTCCATTGATATTCTCCGATCCGGAACTTCCAATAAATACTGTGGTGAACATATTGACCTCCCTGTCCCTTAACTGCTTTAAGGTACAAATGGCCGCTTTCGTACCTTCCCTTCCTATATTTTCAGCATAACCGCAGATACGGTTCTCCTCAATCCTGCGAAGCAGGATATCACAGGCGCGCATCAGATAATCTTTTCTTTTGTGACTGGACGGGTTATAAAGCACAATGACAAAATCACCTGCCGCAGCAGCTTCAAGCCTTTTTTCAATCGTTTCCCATGGTGTCAGCAGATCACTCAGACTGATCACACAAAAATCATGATTCAGCGGTGCACCTAAAACTGCCGCTCCACTGCTCGCTGCGGTTATCCCCGCAATCACATATATTTCTGTTTTGGGATACGCTTTCCCCATCTCATACATCAAAGACGCCATCCCATAAATCCCCGCATCGCCGCTGCATACAAGGGCTGTTTTTTTCCCTTTTTCAGCCTCCTCAAAACACAGTCTGCACCGTTCCTCCTCCTGACGCATCGGTGTGGACAAAAGCTCTTTTCCCTGAAAACGCCCGCTAAGCAGCTTTAGATATAATGTGTAACCAACGATCACGTCTGACTGCTCTAATACACGCAACGCTTCTCCTGTCATCATTTCTTCTCTGCCCGGTCCCATTCCAACAATATAGATCCTATTTGCCATCAATACATACCTTCCATTCTCTTTTTGCGATTGCAATTGTCATGCCATTTTCCGCGATTTTGGGAACAAACAGCTGCCCATTTTCTCCACAGGCTTTCACTGCCGCCCTTTCACAAACATTATCAACGCCAACCCGAGCCTTAACAAAATAAGACTCCTTAAAATCTCCTTTTACTTCCTGCAATTCTTCTGCCGTATATGTAAAAAACGGGATCCCTTCTTTTCTGCACCATTGGATGATCCCCTCTTCATCACGCTTTTGTGTGATAGAGGAAAGCGCGAAGATCCGGTCAATGGAAATTCCTTTTTTTTCGATGGCTTTTAAGATAAAATCATTGATTTCATCTGCTTTTTTTCCTCTTTTACAGCCGATTCCAATGACATATTCCTGCGGTTTCAGCAAAAGAGAAGCATCAAACATATCGTCCTTTGATGNNCCCGCCGGCGGATATGAAACAAGCCGTATGCCTGACTCACCCCCAATGATTTCATGCCCCGCTTCTATGGACATCGTAATTTCTTTTCCTGCCAGTACCTTTGAAGACACCTTGACAATCCCGTCTTTATCGGCAATATACAGGTGGTTTCTTTTTGCGAACAGATCTACGGCAAATTTTTTATTAAGATCTGTTGCTGTAGTAATCACAGGCTCTGCCCCTATTTTCTCTGCTATAAGGTTTGCCAGATCGTTGGCGCCGCCCATATGTCCTGATAAGAGCGGAATAACATATTTCCCTTTTTCATCCATTACAAGCACCGGGACATTATGCAGCTTATCTGTAAGAAATGGGGCTGTTGCCCTGACTGCAATTCCACAGGCACCGATAAACAATAAAGCATCCTGCTCCTGCATCCGTTCCTTTGCCCACTCTTCAATGGATGATTTTACAAATATAATATCTGAGTGCGCATCGTCACCTATATCTGCCCCGCATTTTGTATATAATCCAACTTCCGCTTCCTTCCCGGTCTGTTTTTTAATCCACTCCGAAAGCCGTTTTCCATCTTCCGTAAAACTGATAATACTTATTTTCATTTCCTGCCTTTCCAAAAAAGCGCTATCCTTTCGTTCCTCTAAGCGAAACCTCGAATTTCTTAGGTGATGTATTTTAGCGCTTTGAAAATTCTTTTTGTTGTGCCTCCCGATACTCCGTCGAAAAATCCGGCGCATATAACCTTGATTTTCTGTACTGCCGGTGAGCGATCGCATCTCCCACCAATATCAGCGCTGTTTTCGTGATCCCATGTTCAACAGATACATCATATAATGTCTCAACCGTACACAGATATGCCTTCTCCTCATCCCAAGTCGCCTTATAGACAAGCGCCGCCGGCGTATTGTTTTGATAACCGCCTTCCATCAGCCGTCTGCTTAATTCCCGGATCATTCCCGCGCTTAAATAGATCGCCATAGATGCCTTATGTGCTGCAAAGCTTTCAATGCTTTCCCGATCAGGCACTTTCGTCCTGCCCTCCATTCTTGTGATGATCAGGGATTGTGAGATCCCCGGCAGTGTATATTCAAGATTCAGGGATGCCGCCGCGCCAAAACAGGCGCTTACCCCAGGACAGCTCTCATAAGAGATACCCAGCGCATCCAGCTCATCCATCTGTTCCCTGACCGCTCCGTAAATACTCGGATCTCCCGTATGCAGCCGGACAGTTATTTTTCCTTCGCTTTCCGCGCCGGAGATGATCTGTATCACTTCTTCCAATGTCAGTTTCGCGCTGTTATGTATCTCACAGTTTTTTCCTGCATATGCAAGCAGCGCAGGATTCACCAAAGAACCTGCATAAATGATCACATCTGCCTGTTCCAGCAGGCGCATCCCCCTGACTGTTATCAGATCAGCTGCGCCTGTTCCTGCCCCAACAAAATAAACCATTCCTCTGCCCCCTTACTTTTTGCCAGTTCGCCGTATTCATTGGAAAACAGGATACAATCTGTTTTCATCCTCCCTCCGGCGCGGTTCTCCATATAATAACAGATACGCTCTGCAATCTGTTCCATGACCTGCTGCAGTTTCCCGCTTTCCTCTATGACGGAGACTGCTTCCTCCGTTGTCACACATTCCAATATTCTTCTTACTTGCAAAGGCTCTATCTGCCCCTTTACGGAAAATGCCGCAAGAAGCTCCATCCTGCAATCCGCCTCTTTGAAATGGGTATTCATGATTCCGCCCGCAACCTTGATCAGCTTACCGATATGACCCGTCAGCAGCATTCTCTGAAATCCCATTTCTACTGCCATATCAATGGTTGCACCGATAAAATTACTGCATTTCACGCTTTTGTCCAGATCATATCCATATGTTCTCCTCATAAACTCCAAGCCGTAATTCCCCGGCGAAACGACAACATAGTCAAATCCTAAAGTCCTTCTTTGGCGCAATTCTACACGAATGGTATCAACCAGCGCCTGACTGCTCATCGGTTCTACAATACCGCTTGTCCCTAATATGGAAATACCGCCCACAATGCCAAGTCTTGGATTAAAAGTACGTTCGCACAGCTTTTCACCTTCCGGCACTGAGATCTCGATCCGCAGACTGCCCTTATAATCCACCAGTCGACAGACCTCCAATACTTCTTTTTTTATCATCTCCCTCGGAACGCGGTTGATTGCCGCGCCTCCTATCGGCTGGTCAAGTCCCGGTTTTGTCACTCTCCCCACGCCGATCCCGCCGTCTATGATGATCTCATTCTCCTTATTTTCCCACAGCTTCTTTTCCTCTTTTTCTGCATACGAAACCTTTGCATAAATCAATGCGCCTGTCGTGACATCCGGATCGTCCCCGCCGTCTTTCTCTACCGCACAGCTTACTTCATTTTCCCCGCGCATAATATCCAGAAGTTTTGCATTGTACAGTATGCCCTTTGGCGTTTCTATTGTAATTTCCGTCTTTTTTGATCCGGTCAGCAGCATATATGCTGCGGCTTTTGCCGCCGCAGCCGCACAGCTTCCGGTCGTAAATCCATATCTCATCTTAGTTTTTCACGATCCTCTCTATTTACAGATCTTGTCGTTTCTCCAAGAAACAGCCTCTGCTGTGAGTGGCTAAAAGTGCTTCTCACACTGATACAATACGGCATTACAAATAGCCGCGGCAATATTACTCCCGCCTTTTCGCCCTCTGTTAATGATGCATGGAATATGTGTTTTCAATATCAGTTCTTTTGCCGCTTCCACATTGACAAATCCCACCGGAACGCCGATGATAAATGCCGGCTTCCAATCCGTTTCTTCCACCATTTCATACAGCTTGATCAGGGCCGTCGGCGCATTGCCGATTGCAAACACAACCGTTTTTTTAATTGCTGCCGCTTTTTCCATACTGACCGCTGCACGCGTCACATTTCTTTGTTTTGCCAGAAGCATGATATCTTCATCTGCCATAAAACAATGCNNTTTATTGATTCCGGCCAATGCCATATTGGTATCCGTTACAATATCAGCTCCATTTTTTATCAGCTCTTTTAAGATCTCCACTGCTCCTTTGGAATAGAAAAGCGTTTTGGCATAATCAAAGTCCGCGCTGGTATGTATGGCGCGTTTTGTGATCAATTCTTCCTCTTCCGGCAGATGGATGCCTCTTTTTATAAGTTCTTCAGTAATGATCTCAAAGCTTTTCTTTTCAATCTCTTCCGGCGGCAGATATTCTATTTTAAAATGTTCCATGTTCCATCCCTCATGATGCTGTAAGTTTTCCTACAATAAAATCACTGTTTCACAAAGCTTCCATTGTCCTAATTAAGGTCTCATTTTCTTTTCTGTTCTTTACCGCAATGCGGTAAAATCCTTTTCCCAATCCCTTGAAATTACTACAATCCCTGATCAATATTCCTTTTTCCAACAGTTTCTCATATAAAGGAATATCACAATAAGTCGTAATAAAATTAGCCGCAGATGGAAACATCTGAAATCCTTTCCGTCTAAATCCCTCTTCCATGAACCGGCGTTCTGTCTTAATATAAGTTTTCGTTTTTTCAATAAACTCCGCCTGCCCTGCGCATATACATCCCGCTTCCTGCGCAAAGCAGGAAAGATTCCATTCCGGCAGCTGTCCGGCTATTTTTGTATGAACTGCCTTATTTTTACACACAAGATACCCCAGACGCACTCCCGGTATCGCAAATATTTTTGTAAACGATCTCACAAGTATCAGATTTTCAAATCTTGTGATCTCAGGCAGAAAAGAAAACGATTCTCCGCAAAATTCAATAAAACTTTCATCTATCACCACATAGATCCCTTTATCCCTGCAATGCAGCAGCAGCTTTTTTATCATCTCCATATCTAAAAGATTTCCGATCGGATTACCCGGATTGGCAAGGAAAAGAAGATCCACATCTTCCGTCAGGATGCGGTATATATCCCCTGTCACACAAAAGTTATTCTCCTGTTTCATCTCATAGTAAACGATCTCACTGTCCGCTGATTTTGCGGCATACTCATATCCGTAAAAGGACGGCGCCGGTATTACGACTTTCCCCGGTTTTATGCCATGAACGATCGTCATAAGAAGTTCTGATGCCCCATTCCCGAACAGCAGATATTCTTTTGAAACTCCAAGGAAGCTGCTGACAGCCTCTCTTAAGCTTTCCGCTTCCATATCCGGATATCTTCCGCACATATCAACTGCCCTATGAAGCGCCTCTTTTACGGATTCCGGCGCGCCAAGCGGATTTACATTGATGGAAAAATCAACAGCCACATGATTTCTATAAACATCGCCTCCATGAATACTCATCCCCGCTCCTCCGTATGTCATTTATCAACTTCGCAGTGCGCACATCACCAACAGACACAGCAATTCACACAGCCATGCCGTAAGGTACATCAACCGGTTCACCCGTTTGATATCCTCATACTCTGCTTCCCGCAATGCCTCCCCGATATATGGTTTTTTTACTGTTCTTCCAAAATATTCGGCATCACCGGCAAGCCTTATGGAAAGCGCACCGGCGCATACGGCCTCCGTCTGACCGGAATTGGGACTTGCATGCTTATTGCGATCCCTGATATAGATCCTCCATGCGCCTGTGCCCGAAAAGCGGCTGCCTGCCAAAAAAGATGCCGCAATCATAAGAAAAGCGCTGATCCTTGCCGGAAGGAAATTTACAAGATCGTCCAGTTTCGCCGCTGCCCTTCCGAAATACAGATACTTGTCATTTTTATATCCAACCATGGAATCCATTGTATTTACTGCTTTATATAAAAACCCAAGAATCGGGCCTCCTGCCGCAAGATACAGCATCGGCGCGAGCACTCCGTCAGAAGTATTCTCCGCCACCGTTTCTATCGCAGCTTTTGCAACGCCTTCTTCATCCAGATGCTCTGTATCTCTGCCCACGATCATGGAGACGGCTTTCCTTGCCTGCTCAAGATCGTCATCTTTCAAGCAGTGGTAAACTTTCATGCTTTCCACCTTCAGACATTTTACTGCCAATATCTGATATGTCATAACGCACTCCGCCACCACTCCAAGAAGCGTATGCAGCCGGTATGCCATAAACAGCAGGAATGATACAGCTGCCGCCACAATGGTCAGTACAATGAACACCAGCCCTATCCCCTGCCAAAACTCTTTTCTGTTATTATCTGCCTTTTTACTTTTTCCTTTTATCCCTATTATACTTCCACGAAGTATTTTTTCACTTCCCGTTATCAGTTTTCCGATCAGACGAACCGGGTGCGGGAAACAATACGGATCACCCAATGCCAGATCCAGCAGAAATCCCATGAAAAAAGCAATCATGTGATAATTGATATCGTATCTCATATTTCTGTTACAACCTTTATCTGTATTGAATCTTCCTTTGTTGTCTTGTTATTTAGACCCGTCAGTTTACATAAATATCCTCTGCCGTTTGACACCTGATAATCAAAATAATCAGTTCCTCCATATGAACTCAGCAATGACATGATCGTTCCGCCATGAACGATCATTCCTGCCATGACAGGCTTTGAACCATTTCGTCCTTTTATCTGCCTCAATTCATTACACATCCTTATAAACCCGCTTTTACACCGCAGAATAAAATCATTCCTACTCTCTCCCTCCGGAAGATCCATCGTCCCCCCGCTGTTGATCCATCCCTGATATTCTGCATCATCCTTCAATTCCTCATAGTTTTTGTATTCAAACCGTCCGAAATCAATCTCTTCCCATTCCGGAATGATAACCGGACATAACGCGGGATAAATCATTTTAGCAGTCTCCATACATCTTTTCATAGGACTGGTAAACAGATACTCCACATCCGGATAAATTTTCTGTATTTTATAGGATCCCAGCATTTCTATCCCTTCTTTTGAAAGGGATTCATCCGTTTTCCCAAGATATCTCCGCTCTTTATTTGCCTGTGTTGCACCATGCCGGATGAATGCCAGCATTATTTGATCTTCTGACCGATCCCGCATATGATACGCTCCACCTCCTCCGCTCTCTTTGCAAGCTGCACAAGGATCCTTCCCACACGTTCCCTGTATTCTCTTTCAAATGGGTCAATCGGAACGATCCCGCTGCCGATCTCATCGCATATAATGATGCAGTCCTCACTGCCATCTAGAAATGACATGATCTCATCCTCCGGACATCCCCCGCTCACCATACGGCTCCTGACCCACTGGTGAAAATGATTGATGACGACCGGCTTCTCCTTCCGCTTCGCATCCTCCGGCAAAACGCCGTCCCACACCGTATTTTCCTGCAAACCATACTTTAAAAGCACATACTCCAATTTCCCCTGCGCGGTTCCGCCTATTACTAATCTCATCCTGATACCCCTCTGCCTGTTTTCAGGCGATCCGATCCAATAATTGATAATACCTTTCTTTCAACCGTTTTACACGCTCCATATAAATACATCAATAAATGCCGCAGCAGCCACAATACAGCCTTCACAGAGAAGCACAAAATATCCCGCCGTATCGCCGGTAACTCCCCCGAATTCTTTCCTGCTGCCATAAAAATAATAAGCCAATGTTAAGACAGCCGCCGCTGCCACGATCAAACCCGCAGTCAATGAATAAAAACACATTAGGCAGATGCATACCGCGCTTTGCAAATACAACGAACCTTTCGTGATCTTTTTATGGGAACTCTCTGCAAAAGTATAAAGCATCCCTTCCTTTTTTGCCGGCGAAAAGGAAACCGCGCTGATGCCGCACAAGCAGCGCGACAGAAAAAATCCGCAGCATACGATCTTTAACAGCGCATCACTTTTTATTTCCGAAAATGCGCCAAAAAGAAGCAATCCGTAAGCGCCAAGCATAATGACCGCAAATGCGCCGATATGGGGATCCTTTAATATTTCCAGCTTCCGCTCCTTTGAACGAAAAGAATGTATTGCATCCATCGTATCCATAAAACCATCCACATGAAATCCGCCCGTAATAAAGATCGGAATGGCAATTTCCACCGCAGTCTTACAAAGGACCTCTATATGATAAATGCCGCATAGATGATCCCAGAAATAAATGCAGCCGCCAATCAAGGCTCCTACCCATGGGAAGAAGCAAAAGACATATTTCATATCCTCTTCTTTCCACTGAAACTCCGGAACCGGAATTTGCGAATAAACGGATAACGCTATAAAAAAAGATTTTATTACCTGCACTTTCCGCTCCCTTCCGTATCGTCTTTTTTTACACAATTATTTTAATATTACGGGGATCCCCGCTGCCACTTCCACTACCCTGTCTGCCAAAGCTGCAAGCTCCCGGTTGATCTTTCCCATTGCCTGAATATACTCCGTCGCCGCTTCGTCATAAGCGATCCCGTCTTCAAATACATTGCAGCTTACCACAACCAGATGATTTGTCTGTTCTTTCAACATCTTTATATCCTGCATTATATCTTGCGCAACCTGCATTTTTGTTTTAGTTTTTTTCTCAGAAAACATTTCATTTGCCGTCAAGTTAGAGATACACTCTAACAAAACAATCCTGTCTCCATCTCCCATTTTCTTAAGCGCGCAGGATATCCCTGTCGGCTGCTCAATCGTGAAAAATCCTTTGCCCCTTCTGAGATTCCTGTGTCTGTCAATCTTATCCCGCCCTTCCTCATCAAAAACCTGCATCGTCGCAAGATAATATTTTTTCATTGTGATTTCTCTTACGCTCTCTTGTGCAAGCGAAACTGCCGTTTCTTCGGCATAAGAAGATTTTCCGCTTCCGCTCCCTCCAATCACCAATACCATCATAATCCCCGGCAACCGTACCTTTCCTGTCAATACCTCTCATACTGCTTTACCTGTATATCCGAAAAAAGGTTCTTTCCACGATAGACAGATAATGCCATTTCCAGCAGTGACAGCATCATAACGGCTCCCGTCCCCTCGCCCAATGCCATTTTCCCGTCTATTACAGGCTCCAGCTTAAGTTCCCCCAGCAATCTTTCTGCTGCCGGTTCCCTGCCTTTGTGTGACGGAATCAGATACTGCGCCGTTCCCGGAACAAGGCGTTCCGCCAAAAGCGCCGCTGCAATACTGATCACACCGTCAAGTACCACCGGCATATGAAACAAACCTCCGCCAATGCATACCCCTGCAAGTCCGGCAATGTCCAATCCGCCAACCGTTTCCAGAATAAAAAGCGGCTCTGCTTCATAGAGGTTATAGATTTTGATCGCCTCTTTTATGATCTGCTTTTTATGCTCTAACTTTTCATCGCAAAGTCCTGCCCCTCTTCCGGTCACTTCATCCACTTCACACCTTAAAAGCGCCGCGGCAACCGCGCTGCTTGTCGTCGTGTTTCCGATTCCCATTTCCCCCGCAGCAAGGATCTGATATCCTCTCTTTTTACAGTGCGCCGCTATTTCCACGCCCGTAAAGATCGCCCTGACTGCTTCTTCTTCCGTCATGGCCGGCTCTTTCATAAAATTGCCGGTTCCGCACCTGATTTTTCTGTCAAGCGCTCCCGGTATCTTTTCCCTGCTGTTTATTCCGATATCGACCGGAATCGTGTCTGCTCCAATCGCCACCGCCATTTTCCCTACGGAAGAAGCGTCTTTTACCATCTGCTTTACTACTGCTGTTGTAACTTCCTGCCCGGACTGGCTGACGCCTTCTTCCACAATTCCATTATCCGCACACATGATGATGACAGCCTTATTAGAAATATCAATATCATCCGTCCCATGGATCGCCCCTATTTGCGCAGTAATAGTCTCAAACCTTCCCAGCCCGTCAAGGGGCTTTGCTATCCTGTCCCAATTTTCCAATACCTTCTTATATACTTTTTGATCCGGCAGATCTAAAGCCAGCTTATCCAATGTCTCTTTTGTACCATTATCCGATATGCGCATCATTGAGTATTCCATATATATCCTCCATATTCAGATATTCTGATAATGTATCCGCCAGTTTATCATACTGTTTCTCTTTAAAATCTTTATAATCCATACAAAGTTCATTGTTCATGGCATCTCTGCCGCCGAGCATGATCCCTTTTTTCTCTGCAAGCGCTCTTACAAGCGCCGAAGCGGCAGCCGCNNAAATATTCCATGAATATACGTCCCGCATACGTTTTTATTGCTTCCGGTCACAAACACCGCTTCTCCTGTGTGAGAAGTACGTCTTGGCATCCCGTCCAATGGCGGGATGTCTTTAGAAGTACATCCAACACTTTCCCCAATATGTATCTCGTATCCGTCAAACTCAAGTCCTGACAGACCGGCAAAAAATCCGTCCATTTTATTCACTGTGCCATGTACCTGACGGCGCATTTTTTCGTTCCGTAACTGCGTTATGACAGGCAATAATCCCATCCCTTTCATCGTACCGCCATTTTCCATTCCTTCCGGATCAGAAATTGCTTCTCCCATCATCTGGTATCCTCCGCAGATGCCGCAGACGGGGATCTGTTCCGCCATTTTTTTAACTGCCGCCTCCAGTTCGTTTTTACGCATCCAGTCAAGATCCCCCATTGTATTCTTGCTTCCCGGCAGGAAGATCATATCCGGAGAACCTAATGCCTCTACGGAAGCGGCATAACGCACAGACACTTCCGGCATCTGTTCAAACACGTTAAAATCCGTAAAATTGGAAATCCGGGGATATCTGATGACCGCAATATCTATCTTTCCCCTTTCCGTTTTCTGAAAACGCTCCGTCAGACTGTCCTCATCCTCTAATTGGATATCCATATAAGGAACCACACCCGCTACCGGAATGCCTCCCTTTTCTTCCAATATTTCAATACCCGGATCAAGCAGGGAACGGTCTCCCCTGAATTTATTGATGATCAGTCCTTTAATGCGTTTTCTTTCCTTTTCCGTAAGCAGCATCAGTGTTCCTAAAAGCTGCGCAAACACGCCTCCCCTGTCGATATCGCCCACCAGCAGCACCGGCGCATCAATAAGCTCTGCCAGTCCCATATTGACGATATCATTTTCCCGCAGATTGATTTCCGCCGGGCTTCCTGCACCCTCAATCACAATGATATCCGCCAGTTCTTCCAGTTTTTGAAATGCTTTTTTTATATCCGGAATCAGGCTTTTCTTATAGGAAAAATATTCTCTTGCGCTCATGTTTCCAAGGATCCGCCCGTTTACAATGACCTGTGAGCCGGTATGATCCGTCGGTTTTAACAAAACAGGATTCATGCAGACCAACGGCACAATTCCTGCTGCTTCCGCCTGCATGACCTGCGCCCTTCCCATCTCAAGCCCTTCCTCAGTAACAAAAGAATTAAGCGCCATATTCTGTGACTTAAAAGGAGCCACTCTGTATCCGTGCCGTTTCATGATCCTGCACAGTCCCGCCACCAAAAGACTCTTTCCCGCTCCGGACATGGTTCCCTGAATCATAATAACCTTCGCCATAATTATTTCTCCGTTTATATCTCCCTATTGCCACTCTTCGCGATCTGTTTCATATACGCTAGGAGTTTTTCATTCCCCAAAAAGTCTTTTTCATTTATATCAAATAACCGTTCGATAAAATCCGACTCAAAGATTTCTTCCGGCGTTCCGTACCGCTGCACATATTCTCCTTTCAAACAGAGTATTTTATCGGAGATGATCTTTGCAAGGTCTAATTCATGCAGGGACATAATAACCGTCAGACCTTTTTTCTCCCTCATTTCCTGTAATAATAACAAAAATTCCAGCTTATATTTGATATCCAGATAGGATATCGGTTCATCCAGTATCACGATCTCCGGCTCCTGACAGATCGCTCTCGCCAGCATTACGCGCTGCTTTTGCCCATCACTTATCTTGTCAAAGTCTTTTTCACCAATATCCGTTATATGGGTAAGCTCCATCACTTCATCTACGATCCGCTTATCATCTTCCGATAAGATGCCAAACCATCCGGTATATGGATAGCGCCCCGTTGCAACCATATCCCTACAGCTTTTCAGTTCCGCCTTTACCCTCTCCGTAAACACTACGGACATTCTTTTCGCCAGTTCATCCGCCCTTATTTGGGACAGATCATCCTTTCCGATGTATGCTGCTCCGTCAAGCAGCTTAAGCTGCCCTGCAATGCTTTTTAGGACTGTGGATTTACCTGCGCCATTCGGACCGATCAGACACAGGATCTCTCCTTCCTGCAATGCAATCTCCATATCCTTTATCAGCGGCTTATGATCATAGCCCACACACATTTTTTTCGTGAAAAAATAGTAGTTCTTCATGCTTTTCGACCTTTTATAATCCAAAGTACCACCGGCGCGCCAAAAATAGCCGTCACGGTACTGATACTCAGTTCTGTCGGCGCAAGAATCGTTTTTGCAAGCAGATCACAAAACAGACAGAAAGCGCTTCCGCCGACAAAACAGGCAGGTATCATCAAAATCGGTTCTGTTGTATTCAACAATTTCCTGACCAAATGCGGCACTGCGATCCCGACAAAAGAGATCGGTCCCGCAAACGCCACAATGCACGCAGATAAAATACTTGAAAAAATCACAATGCACACACGCAAAAGCCGTAAATCAACACCCGCATTCCGCGCATAAGCATCTCCCAGCTGATAAGCGCTAAGCGGCTTTGACATCAGAAACACCGCAAGAAACATTATGGACACCACAACTGCCATGACCTTTACGTTCTCCCACGTCATTCCTGAAAAACTTCCCCTTGACCAGTTGTGGAGATTCACAATATCCGCATCATCAGCAAAAGTCACTACCAATTCCGTGACTGCCGAACAGATGTAACCGATCATAACTCCGCTGACTACCAGCATCGACATATTGCGGATCCTATGGGACATCAAAAGCACAAAGCCCATAGATAACATAGCTCCCATAAACGCTGCAAAAATCAAAGATGCCGATGTTATCCTGACTCCTCTTCCCATGAGAAAAACCATTACAAGCGCAACCACCATCTTAGCTCCGGAAGAGATCCCTAAAACAAACGGTCCTGCAATCGGGTTATTGAAAAATGTCTGCAGAAGATACCCTGCAAGAGAAAGTGCCCCGCCCAAAATAAGCACAGCCGCCGCTCTGGGAAGCCTGATATCCCACAGGATCCTTATTACCGTTTCATTACTTTCCCGCCCTCCAAAGGCTCCCGCAACATCCGGCAATGCGATCCGGACGCTCCCAATACAAATATTCAATATAAAAAAAGTAAAAACACCGGCTCCAAGCAATGAAAAAGCTGCAATATATCTGCTTTTTTTGTTTAGGTTCATAGAAGCATACCCTTTCTGCCAGCCTTTCAGTCCAGATGATAAAGATAGTTCATATCATCATTTTCTCCCTGTATCATCGCATGGATATCCTCAATGAAATATCCGATCGAAAGAGACTGCTGGTACATATCGTTTGTGGTACACCACACATTTCCACTCTCCACAGCCTTAAAATCCGCAAGCAGCTCACATTTATCAAGCAGTTCCTCTATACCGGAAACGCCGCCGTCAATGGAACTGTTATAAATCAGGAAATCCGCATCTTTTGCGCCAGCATAAAATTCTTCCACCTGCATATTTATGGTGGAACGCCTTGTTCCGGGATCACCTAAATTTTGAAAGATATAGCTGCCGCCCGCAAGTTCTATCATCTTCGGTACATAATCAGAAGACTGACGCACCTGCACCATGCCATTAGAAGTAATGAAGAAAAAGGCTACCGTTTGCCCGGTTCTCTCAGATGCGCTTACCCGCTCAAGAATTTCTTCCTGATCCGCAAATATCCTTTCTGCTTCCTCTTCCTTTCCAAGCAGCGCTCCATAAAATTTCACCCATTCCACCCTGCCAAGAGGATGCGGCTCATAGCTGGAATAGTCTATCATAACAGGGATGCCAAAGTTCTCCAGATTTTCCATCACTTCAGGGGAATGTGAGATCATCATGTTTTCTATGGCTAGCGCGCAGTGGTTTGAAACAAGCAATTCATAATCCGGCTCATTGTATTTGCCCGCATAAAGGATATTACCCTTCTGCATTTCCTCTCTTGCCGCTTCGATAAACCAGCCCTCTTCCTTTTGCCCTGAAAAAGAAATGGAATAAAGTCCATCCAATTCACTGAACATATCCATTGCCGAAGATGCCACCAGATAGATGTCCTCTACCGGACGCCTAATCGCCACGATATCTTTATCTAAAGTCTGCGGCACGACTCCATCTTCCGGCACGATCAAAAACTGCGTACCGTCCATTGTTATCGTCAGCAGGATATAACCGCCCTTATAATAATCAACCTTAAAATTTTCCGCATACTGCAACTCCATGCTTCTCTCATAAACCGGTTCTCCCATATCAAAATCTGATATCGTCGGATCTGGCTCTGATTCATTCCCTATATTTGTCATTTTCTCAGAATCGAGAGAAGGACTACCACAGCCATACAGCCATAGCAGCCCCATGAGAAGCAAAACAAATGCCTTTTTTCTTCCTCTCATCCTATTCCACCCATTTTACTATTCTTTGACCGCCGTATCGAGACGGAACGTGAGTGTATATTCTATTTCATGAGGTGTGCTCATCGCCACAGTATCACCAATGACCCCTATTGGTTCATCAAATTTAAGAACGGGTATCTCAAATACAGAATCACCTTCCGTATTTACCGGCAGA
>DLOQ01000121.1:1391-6244 GCA_002479655.1 Lachnospiraceae bacterium UBA7480 | reverse complement strand
ACGATTAAGGATACGGGAGATAAAATTTCTGCCCTTCCGCTTCCGCCCTCAAAGGTGATCTCCATGCTGTATGTACCATCTTCCAAGGATGCCTCGTCTTTGGTCTGTTCATCCTCCTCAAGCAGAACCGGATCGGAGACGCTGACCTTATGGTCATACCATGTTCCCTTTGTCCCGATCAACGCCAGATCAAACTCTGTTTCCAGCGCGGGAACAGGCACATCAAAACCATAGACTTCATCTGTCATGCCATCACTGTAGGTAACAGTGTCTACTGTCGGCACAAGCAGCTCTGCGCCTTCTTTCGCTGCATCTTCAGCCAATCCGGAGTAAAGATTTATAATATTCTTTGAACCAAGGGTAATATGGATCGTCATTGCCCCATCCACTACTGTCAGCGTTCCCCTGCCTTCACAGGTTTCATTGACATGAAACATAGTGCTGTCCGTTTTAAACTCTGCCGTATAGATCCCATCCGGCAATGCCGCTGATTCCTGATTCTGCCCGGCTTCTTCATCACTTTCGGATATATCTTCCGCTGGCTCTTCCGGTACGGTTTCTGATGATCCCTCCGCATTTTCTTCTGTAACGATATTTCCCACAAGATCAGCTTCCTGTACATTATTGTTATTTCCACAGCCTCCGGACAGCATGACGGAAAGAAGCGCAATAACAATGATCATTTTTTTCTTCATGCCAAGCCCCCGTCTGTCACTCTTTGATTACCGCTGCCGTATGTTCCACATAAAGCTTCTGAATGTCCTCAATAGAACCAAGACCCGTGATCTGCACATCCACGCTTTCAAAATTGCCGGAAGCATTGAACATACTGAGCCATGAATCCTCATCCTCGCCTGCCATATCATTATTGGCATGATCGCCTGCCACGACCATCAACGGACGGAGAATCACCTTCGTATACCCTGCCTGTGCCACAGCATCGATCACTGCCTCGCAGGATGTTTCCTCCGGATCTCCTTCTACCGTACCGATAAATACATTATCGTATCCAAGCACCTCCATTTGTGACTGCATCTGCGTATAAGACACTTTTGCCGTATGATAAGTACCATGTCCCATAAACACGAATGCAACGCCATCCTCCATCGCTGCGCTTAAATCTTCATATCCCGCATCCTTTACTGCTGCCGCTGTGAGCGCCTTTGCAACTGCCTCTTTATCCGCATTGATTACTGTGGCATCTGCGCCAACCTCACCAAGAAGAGGTTCCGCAATCTTTACCGTTTCAAACCAGTCTCTGTATGCTTCAACCGCTTCCATCAACTCATCATACTCTGCTCCATGCATCAGATGAGTCGGCTGTATCACTAAATTCTTTACGCCGTTTGCTACCGCGCGATCCAAAGCCTGATCCATATTGTCAATGAACTCTCCATCCCTTGCCTGCACATGGTTAATAATGATCTGTGCCGTAAACGCTCTTCTTACGGACCAGTCAGGATTGGCTGCCTGTATTGCATCCTCGATTCCTTTGATATCATCAACACGGCTGCCATTAAATGAAGTTCCGAAGCTGACTACCAGAATTTCATTTTCTCCGATATCATCCTGATTTCTCGGATCATCCTTGGAAGCATCGCCCGTATCCCTGCCAAAATAATCAGGATCGGCTTCTTCGCCTTCCACCAATTCTTTCTGAGCATCCGTCAACGCATCCCATGCTGCTTTTGCCTGCGCGCACTGTGCATCGGTATCTTCCGTCCTCTGCTGCACATAGATCACGTCAATCAATGCAGCAACTTCATCCGCTGCTTCCTGATCGGAAACTGTGTTATCCACTACTTCTGATTCATCTGACTGCTCTTGACCGCTCTCTCCTGCCGTTTCTTCGCTTCCCGGCTCTGTCTGCGCGGGATCTTCCGCCGATGCCGGCGCATCCTTTGCACAGCCTGCCAGCGCAAGCGAACAGATCATGACACCGGTCGATAAAGCAACTACTAATTTCTTTTTCATTGTTCTCTCCTCTCCTTTTCCTGTCGTTCCACAGGAATATAAAATTAATTTGTATAAAAAAATCCTCTACCATAACACAACTACGGTAAAGGATCTATACACAAAACAAGCCTGCCGGATACGCCAACACAAACAATGATGCAGCGCACTTTCTGCAAGTTCTAAACGTACAACCAGTTACTCGTGGTTCGAAACAAATGTTTCCGTACAACACACAGGCAGGTCTCCCGGCTTAAAGTTCGAGGTTTATCAACCAACGCATCCGCCGCCTTCCCGGGAAAGGATCTCCTTGTTTCCCAGTGACATATTGGCTTCTGCTCCCTAATTACGGTGACGAGTTCGTACAGGATTTACACCTGTTTCCCTTTTCACCAAAACCAACGCTGATTTTCCTGCATTGTTTTGACACCTGTATGCCATCTATTCAATTGTAGAAAAGTATAACACATTCTCGTTTCATGTCAAGTATTCAGATTGACCTTATATTTAGTTCTGAAATCCCCGCACGATTGCCCCGATTTTTTCTGCGCTCTCCTGATTTGATTTCAAAATATCCGCCAAAGCTTCAACGGTTGAGTTCGTGCTCTCATTCTTGTTCACGATATCACCGACACCTGCTTCGTTGGAACCGGATGCAATCTTGATTGTTTCCACCTGCTCACGAATCGCTGCAAGCGCTTTTACAAACTCGTTGATGGAAACGCTTATTTCTTCTATTGTAGACTGTAAACTGTCAGCAGACTCGTTATACTCATCTGCTTCATCCGCAAAGTTCTTAAAACCGGCTGCGACATCCTGATGAAAGAAATTTATTATATCATCAAAGCAATTCTGAATCGTGGAAATACTTGCATTCGTTTTGTTGCAGATCGCCTGAATGCCGCTTGCTGTCTGAGAAGAACTGTCAGCCAGATTACTGATTTCATCTGCAACGACTCCAAATCCTTTTCCTGCGTCTCCGGCACGCGCCGCCTCTATAGAAGCATTGAGTGAAAGAAGATTTGTCTGGCTGGCAATTGATAAAATGTCGGTCGCCAATTGGTTGATATGTGTCAAAGACTGCAGATCCCCCATTGCCGCATCAACATTCTGTTGATTCGCATTGATGTTATCCATCGAATCCCGCAGCGTGCTGTTGGCTTTTTCGCTCATCTGTCGTGCATCCTGCATGAGTTTTAAGCTCTTGCCGCGTCCCAGCTCGATTCGATTCTGCACAGTATCCGCAATGACTGACAGTTCTTTCATTCTGTCTTCCATCTCTTTGATCGCCTCATTGGTTGTTGTTATACTTGCCGCAAGCTCCTCAGTCGTTGCAGCATTGGTCGTAACACAATGAATCAGGTTGGCTGATTCATTGTTCATAGAATCTGATGATACATCAAGGGATGCGGAACACGCCTGAAGATCTTCTACGATCCCCACAAATGCTGCCCTAAGTGAATCAACAGCCGTTGCTATCGTCCCGATCTCGCTCTTGCCGCCGATATAAGGCATTATTTCTTCCGGCTCTCCGAGATCCATATTCTGGAGCCTTAAAATAGCCTGCTGAATCCTGTCAAGCGGTCTTACATTCCATTTCACAACAATACCCGTCAGGATCAGAATGACCGCATATGCCATCATACATACAACAGCCAGACGCAGTTTACTTGCATTGGCAGAAGCAAATATCTCAGCCTCCTGATCGGCAAGGACGATCGCCCAGCCGCGGTCTGCCAGATATGCATACATGGCAATACAGGCATTTCCGGATTCATCTTTATACTCAACAGTTCCATATTGCTGCTCCGGATTTTTTCCGGTCTCATCAATCACCTTTAACAGCATTGGATCTTCCACCTCGGTTGCCAGCAATGATTCGTCAGGATTCAGATAATTCATCTTAGTGACCACATTGATCATATAGGACTGTGCATTTTCCAAACCATAGGTATCCAGTCCCGCCAAGGTATCCAGAAGCTGACTTGCAAAAGTACCGCCGCCGACATACCCGATCGGGGTAACGCCATCCGTATCGTACACCGCTGAATACATGGACATGATCAGGGCGCCGCCCGCAGGTGATACGATGATACCTGTGTTGTAAACGCCGTCTGCCGAAAGCATGGAAGATCTTAATGCCTCCAACCGCTCGCCTTCTCTCATGACCTTCCCGATCACTGCAGGATTCGGCTGCGTAAGGACCTGTGTATCCCAGTCTCCGATATACACACCTTCCCAGTTGTCTAACTGGTTATAGTAATTAAGCGTATATTCCTGTGCTTTAGCTTGAAGCTCCTCATCCGTTTTATTTTTGAGCAATTCAGCAACAACAGGCGCCTGCGCATAGCTATGCATTAATTCCTCACCCGATTTCACATACATCTCCACGATCTGTCTCTGCGACTCAAGCGAGGTCTGCATATTATTCAATGCAGCCTGCTTCATGACAGATGTGAGGCTGGAATTGGCAAGCACATACAGCAGCAAAATTCCGATTGCTGCCATCATTGCAACAGCGCCGGTAATAAGAATGTTCATTTTCCTGTTCTTCATCATTTTCTCCTTCCTCTCCAAAGCATTGTTCAAATGTTTGCAAAATGATATAGTCTGCATAATTACATGATTGTTCCACGATCCCCCGATATGACAAAAAAATCTTTCGCAATAACATTAAATACTGTTACAAGCAAAAGACCATACGCAAGACAAGACCACCGAACGCGCTTCTACAGGCAATCGTCTGCGGCGCTTTCAGCAAATCCTAAACGTACAACCAGTTACTCGTGGTTTGAAACAAGCATTTCCGTACAACACACAGGCAGGTCTCCCGGCTTAAAGTTCGAGGTTTACCAACCAACGCATCCGCCGCCTTCCCAGGAAAGGATCTCCTTGTTTCC
>DLOQ01000121.1:0-1331 GCA_002479655.1 Lachnospiraceae bacterium UBA7480 | reverse complement strand
TTGTTTTGACACCTGTATGCTATCTATTCAATTGAATTTTAAAATTTTTATAATTTAATTTTAACATCTCTGGACTTATATGTAAAAACTATATATGATATATATTATATATCAAAATAATATAGCAAAAGGAGAAGATCCATGTCAGTATCTTATGAACATTACAAAATATTTTATTATGTCGGTAAATATAAAAGTTTCAGCAAAGCTGCAAAAGCATTAAATAACAGTCAGCCCAACATCACAAGAACGATGAACAATCTTGAAGCGGAATTACATTGTAAATTGTTTATCCGTTCTAATAAAGGCATTGCCCTTACGTCGGAAGGCGAAAAACTTTTTCTCCATGTTCAGGCTGCCCATGAACAGCTCCAAATCGGGGAAGCAGAGATCAATCTGTCCAAAAACCTGCATACGGAGCGTATCTCCATTGGTTTTTCCATTGGTATCACAGAGATTATGCTTCACGACAAAATCCTTCCTGTTCTTCGTGATTATCACCGTTCATATCCCGGAACGCATATTCAGATCATAAACAATTCTACGCCCGCTCTCGTCTCTGCTGTTTCAGACGGGCTTATTGATATGGCGGTTGTTACCGCATTTTCCGATTCAAACTTAAACCTGCACGAAACCATTTTAAATTCCTTTCAGGATATCCTAATTGCGGGACCGTCTTTTTCCCACCTCAAAGATAAAAAACTCTCGCTTGCTGATTTAATACAATATCCAATCATCAACTTGTGGCAGGGAACTGAGACCTTTGAATTTTATAAAAATATTTTTTCTTTAAACGGTCTGCCATTTGAGCCCGAAATCGAAACGGCTACTACTGATCAGGTGCTTTCTTTTGTTGCAAATGACATGGGAATCGGCTTTATTTCCCCAGAGTATGCCAAATCCTCACTTCAAAAAGGCAGCGTTTTTCAGATCAACCTTACACAAAACATCCCCCTGCGAAATATCAGCCTGATACATGATATCGGAAGACCGGTCAATCTCTCTGCCGATATCCTTGAAGATATGATCTGTGCCACTAAAGCATATTCTATTTAGATTTCCATGGTCCTTTTGTAGTTTTTCCATACAACAGTCCATGCATCAATAATCCCAAAATTCTTGACAAAAACCGGTGATAAAAGTATACTTGTTTTAGTTGTTGGCAGAAAGCCAATACAGATCACTGAAGCGTTCTTTTATTATTAAGGTTGGTTTTATGTATGCTATGAAAGCACGCGATCCTCCGAAAGGAAACAACGTGCTTTTTTGTTGAAATAACCGGCCTCATCTTCAAAAAATGATAGGAGGAAAGACAATGGCTTGTTTCTTAG
>DLOQ01000050.1:7474-10293 GCA_002479655.1 Lachnospiraceae bacterium UBA7480 | reverse complement strand
GACGCTTTGATGATTCCCATTGATCCTCCCATTTCCTTCCTGAACTGTATGAGTTTTCCGCACCCTCTGCCGGCATTCCGGCATCCCTCACTTCTATCTGTTCTTTAATACATGAATAATAACACGCATTTATTTTACAGGAAACCATATCATATTGCAAGAAAAACNNCCGATATCACAGCTTCTATCAAAGTACTTGTCATATCTTTTATCATCCATACATATAAAATATAGTTAGGAAACCTCTGACACCCCAAAATAATCCTAAGGAGGCTCAACCCTTGCACCAGTTATTTCATATTCAGAAACCTTACCGCGGCTTTTCATGCCATCCGGTCTCCAGACACCTTATGCACCGCATCAGAGGGATCTCGTATCATGAAAATGAACAGATATCCCCTGCGGAACTGCGTTACCTCAGGATCCCTTATATTGATTTTAACGGCGAAACGCGTACCGGAGAAATGATCTGCAACCACAGGATTGCCATGCCGCTGCTGGATATCTTTCATACGCTCTTTGAACACCGCTACCCGATCGAACGGATCCAGCTTGTCGATGATTTTCAAGCCGACGACGACCTGTGCTGTTTGAAAAACAACACCTCCTGCTTTAATTACCGCACAATAGCCGGAACAGATACCCTATCCCGCCACGCCTTCGGAATGGCTGTTGACGTCAATCCCTTCTTCAATCCTTATGTTACCTATATAAATGAATCCGCCTGTAGTACAAAAGACACTGCCAACGCTTCCGCTAATACATACGGCCTCCCTGCTGCGGGCACGCGCGTCCGGATCTCCCCGCCCGGCTCCGAGTCTTATGCCGACCGGGAACGTGATTTCCCACATAAGCTCGGTCCCGGCGACCTGTGTTACGAGCTTTTTATTTCCCACGGCTTTACCTGGGGCGGTGACTGGACGCACTGTAAGGATTATCAGCATTTTGAGTTGTAAATTATGAAAAAAAGAAGCATATCGCTATGCTTCTTTTCCTGACTTCTGAAAAAATCCTTCTTATACAAACTCGATCACAGCCATCATTGCCGCGTCGCCCTTACGGGGTCCGATCTTGATGATTCTGGTGTATCCACCGTTACGGTCTGCGTATTTCGGTGCGATCTCATCAAACATCTTCGCTACAAGATCAACCTGCTTTGCGGTTTTCTTCTTGTTATCCGGATTCTCCACAACATCATAGAATACCTTCAGCATCTGACGTCTTGCATGAAGTCTGGACGGAAGATCCTTCTTGATCTCCTTCTCCACCTCGTCATACACGGTAACCTTCTTGCCGTCTACAACCTCTTTTACACGCCTGCCGTCTTTATCCTTCTGCGGTACCTTAGCAGTCACTGTCACAGTCTCGAAGTTATCTCTCTCCTTAACTGCAATGGCAACTAAGCCTTCCACGATTTTTTGGATTTCTTTTGCTCTTGCTTCTGTTGTTGTGATCTTTCCGTTGGCTACTAACATCGTAACCTGATTTCTGAGTAATGCCTTTCTTTGACTTGATGTCTTGCCAAGCTTTCTATACTTTGCCATTTTCTTTCTCCCTTCATGGTACATCCGGTCACGCCCTTTGGTCTTACTGTCCGCATGTTTTTATTTACTATGCTCCATGTTGCTTCACGCTTTGTGCACCCCTTGGTTTTACCACTCTACGTACTTCCTTCTCAATGGAAGAACGCTGCTTTTGCGTTCTTCTGCGTGAAACTTAGCGCTTCTTTGCAAGAAACCTTTGGTTCCTTAATGCCACTTTGGCATGAGCAATTAGAAACGCTTTTCACACTTATTCCTCGCTGGGATTCAACTGCAGTCCCAGCTCTTTCAGCTTTGCCAGCACCTCATCCAGCGACTTGCGTCCCAGATTACGAACCTTCATCATATCTTCCGAAGTCTTATTGGTCAGCTCTTCTACCGTATTGATGCCTGCTCTCTTTAAGCAGTTATAAGAACGAACGGAAAGCTCAAGCTCATCAATGCTCATCTCCAGAACTTTTTCTTTCTCATCATCCGGTCTCTCCACCATAACCTCTGCATTCTTAGCATTCTCGGAAAGATTGATGAACAGTCTCAAATGCTCGCTGAGAACCTTTGCCGCAAGGCTGACAGCCTCATCCGGCGCGATCGTTCCGTTCGTATAAACATCCAGCGTCAGCTTATCATAATCTGTGATCTGACCAACACGGGTATTTTCTACGGTCATATTCACCCGGTCTACCGGTGTGTAAATGGAATCCACCGCAATACTGCCGATAGGACAATCATCCTTTTTATTCTTATCGGAGCTGATGTAGCCACGCCCCCTTGTGATGATCAGATCCATATCAAATCTGCTCTCTTTGCCCCCGCTCAGCGTCGCAATGATCTGATCCTGATTGATGATCTCAACATCCGGATCCTCCATTACGATATCGGAAGCCTTGATAACTCCTGACCCCTCGAACTGAATATGAGCTTTCTTGGGGGAATCATTATCGCTATTGTCTTTGATGACAAGGCTTTTGATATTCATGACGATCTCCGTCACATCCTCTTTAACACCGGGGATCGATGAAAACTCATGAAGAACGCCATCGATTTTGATCTGGCTTACTGCAGCTCCCGGCAGGGATGCCAACATGATACGTCTTAATGAGTTGCCAAGCGTAATGCCATATCCGCGTTCAAGCGGCTCTACAACAAACCGCCCATACTTCTTATCTTCGGAGATTTCCGCCACTTCAATATTCGGGCTGTCGAAATTAAATGCTAACATTAAATACCCTCCTTCATCTTTTAAAAGATAATCGATTACTTAGAATACAACTCGACGAT
>DLOQ01000050.1:3358-7461 GCA_002479655.1 Lachnospiraceae bacterium UBA7480 | reverse complement strand
ACTGTTCCTTTCTTTGTCTCGTAATCAACTTCCATCCAGTCAGGTACGATTCTAGACTCTGTTACTTCAATAATATCCTTAAATCTCTGCAGTCCCTTTGCCTTTTCGGTCAATTCAATCACATCGCCTGCTTTTACCAAATAAGAAGGAATATTCACTTTCTTACCGTTGACCAGAACGTGCTTGTGTCCCACAACCTGTCTTGCTTCCCTTCTGGTTCTGGCAAATCCCATACGGAACACCACGCTGTCCAGTCTGCTCTCCAACATGACCATCAGATTCTCACCGGTCATGCCCTTCATACGGTCAGCCTTCTCATAGTAGTTACGGAACGGCTTTTCCAATACGCCATAGATGAATTTTGCCTTCTGCTTCTCCCGAAGCTGCATGCCATACTCGCTGACTTTCTTATTCGGGTTTCTCAGGCTTCTGATCGATTCGTTAACATGTCTGTCAAGCTTTTTATTAATATTCTTCTTCTGTCCGTCAACCTCTCTCTTCCAATCACTCGTATGTGTGTATTTCTCAACACCAAGATAAGAGGGATCCAGACCAAGCGCCCTACATTTTTTAAGAACTGGAACTCTATTAATTGCCATTATCCTCTACCTCCACTTTCATTATACACGACGTCTCTTAGGCGGACGGCATCCATTATGGGGAACCGGCGTCACGTCTCTGATACTGGTTACCTCCAAGCCATTTGCCTGCAATGCACGAATTGCTGCCTCACGTCCTGAACCCGGTCCTTTTACCATAACATCTACTGTCTTAAGTCCATGAACTAACGCAGCCTTTGTTGCAGTTTCTGCTGCCATCTGCGCTGCATAAGGAGTAGATTTCTTTGAACCTCTAAATCCAAGACCGCCGGCGGAAGCCCATGAAAGAGCATTTCCTTCATTATCCGTCAATGTAACAATCGTATTGTTAAAGGATGACTGGATATGTGCCTGTCCATGTTCAACGTTTTTCTTGACACGCTTTTTTGTAACTTTCTTTGTTGATGGTTTCTTTGCTGCTGCCATTTAAACTAACCTACTTTCTGATAAAATTCCTATACACGGCATATTCCATAAGAATAACCTTCGTGTATAAACCTACATGCTCCCATAATTACTAGAAGTAAATCTTACTTCTTCTTACCTGCTACAGTCTTCTTCGGACCCTTCCTTGTTCTGGCATTGGTCTTTGTCTTCTGTCCACGAACAGGAAGTCCCTTTCTATGACGGATACCGCGATAACATCCGATCTCCTGAAGCGTCTTAATGTTCAATGCGATCTCTCTACGAAGATCACCCTCTACGGTGTAATCCCTGTCAATGATCGTACTGATCTCTTTTACTTCACTATCTGTCAGATCCCTGCAGCGGGTATCCGGATTGACCTTAGCTTCCGCCAAGATCTTGTTTGCGCTTACTCTGCCGATTCCATAGACATAAGTAAGACCGATTTCGACACGTTTGTCTCTGGGTAAATCAACACCTGCAATACGAGCCATTTTTCATTTCCTCCGTTTTCCTGGTGTACCGGTCTGCTGTTGTTTCCAAAAATCAACCGGCCTGTTAACAGTTACTAATTGATTGGGGTCTTTCAAACGACCCAACCGGATCGCTCCGGTCTTGTCTGTTTCAAACTATTATTATATAGTAGAAACAGTATCAATCGTAAATGCACGGTATCACCTGCTACCTCACATTTATCGATTTTCAGCATCCTCTATTGACGGATAGATTCTGCTGCAGCCGCACAAAATAAATCACAAACAAAAACAGCAATTATCCCTGTCTCTGCTTATGCTTCGGGTTCTCACAGATAACCATGATTCTCCCTTTTCTTTTGATGATCTTGCACTTTTCGCAGATCGGTTTTACTGATGATCTAACTTTCACGGTTAAACCCTCCTTTCAAAAAAGACCGTTTTAAAGTATATCACGAACTATTGGTAAATGCAAGAAATATTTTTCTTACATCCAATAAACTTTACTATATTTTCAAAAAATGATTTTTTACTTATCTCTCCAGATGATCCTTCCCTTAGAAAGGTCATAAGGCGAAAGCTCCAGCGTTACCTTGTCTCCGGGCAGGATCTTGATGAAGTTCTGCCTGAGCTTACCACTGATATGCGCCAGAACCTCATGTCCATTTTCCAGTTCCACCTTAAACATAGTGTTCGGTAATTTTTCTGTTACAGTTCCTTCGATTTCAATTACATCAGCCTTTGACATCCTAACGATCTGCTCCTTTCTTAGTCGCTAAACTTCCGGGTTTTTCATTTTATATTGCTTTAATGTATATTTTATCTCCTCATCCATAACCGGCTGCCCACTTTCCAGCTTCCGCCTTATGGCTCCGACCGGCAGGTCATCCAGTCCGTTTTTAATGATCTGGATATGCTTTTTATTTTTTTTCTTTGGAGATGCCGCTGTTTTTGCCACTCCATCCGCAACATAAACAGCTTCCTTTTCTTCTCTCAGGATCAGATAAACCTCATCCTTATCATGTCCTGCCTTCGAGACTGCCAGACATCCTACCATTACTAGTCCTCCGTGTCAGAGCAATATCAATCTTATTTTTCAACCTATTTCTCCGTGTCGCCTTTTCACCCCAGCAGCGTCAATATCTCCGGTTCCCCATCCGTGATCAGGATCGTATTTTCATAATGCGCTGACGGAAGTCCATCCTCTGCCACGACAGTCCAGTCGTCCTCCAGCCATTCCACATCTCCCCTGCCCATATTGATCATCGGCTCAATTGCCAGCGTCATACCGGACTGCAGTTTCGGTCCGCGACGGATCTGTTTAAAATTCGGAATCTGCGGATCCTCATGGAGCTTCGTACCAACTCCGTGACCGGTCAGGTCTCTTACGATCCCATAACCAAATTTTGAAATATATGCATCAATAGCATTGGAAATATCGAACAGACGATATCCCGGTTTTGCATATTTGATCCCTTCAAAAAAACTGTTTCTTGTCTCATCGATCAGCTTCTGACATTCTGCGCTGATCTTTCCGACACCGTAAGTTCTCGCAGCGTCCGAATGATACCCCTTATAGATTAGTCCGGCATCCAGACTGACAATATCCCCTTCATGAAGGATACGATGCTTATCAGGAATCCCATGTACTACTTCTTCATTAACAGAGACGCAGATCGATGCGGGATAGCCATTATAATTGAGGAAGTTTGGGACGCATCCATACCCGCGGATCAACTCATCTCCATAATCGTCGATATCTTTTGTAGAGATACCGGGGCGGATCATCTTCCCAAGTTCTTCATGCACTAACGCAATCAGCCTGCAGGATTCCCTGATCAAATCAATTTCTCTTTCCGATTTAATTAAGATAGCCATTTCCGTTCATGTCCTTCTCTTAACCGGCAAATGTATGCCGTATGATCATTTAGAAGTACTTATCGATCTAATTTCCTAAAATATTTGTAATTTCTTTAAAAACATCCATCATATCAATGGTGCCATCCACGGTACAAAGCACGCCTTTAGCGCTGTAGTACTCGATGAGCGGCTGTGTCTGATCATGATAAACACCCAGACGATTCATAACCGTTTCTTCTTTATCATCATCCCTGAGGATCAGCTCATTACCGCATTTATCGCATAATCCTTCCTTTTTGGGGGGAATATGTACGATATGATAGGTAGCGCCACAAGAAACACATGCGCGCCTGCCCGACATCCTGCGGACGATATTTTCATCCGGCACTTCCACATTGATTGCATGATCAATCTTTTCATTTCTTTTGGTCAGTTCCTGATCAAGCACCTCCGCCTGTGGGATCGTACGGGGAAATCCATCCAGCACATATCCCTTTTCGCAATCCGGCTGCGCTACACGATCTAACAGGATACGAACCGTCAGTTCGTCCGGAACCAGTTCGCCTTTGTCCATATATGTTCTTGCTTCCTTACCAAGCTCGGTACCCTTCTTAATATTAGCCCGGAAAATATCTCCGGTAGAAATATGCGGAATCTGATACTTATCTGCAATCATCTTTGCCTGAGTTCCTTTTCCGGCCCCCGGCGCGCCCAACATAATAATCTTCATTCTAATCCTCCATACCAGAGCAGCTTGCTGCGATGA
>DLOQ01000050.1:0-3309 GCA_002479655.1 Lachnospiraceae bacterium UBA7480 | reverse complement strand
ATATCAATCTTATTTTTCAACCTAACCCTTCCGTAACCTGCGGATTCACGCTGCCGCAGGTACTATTCCTAGCTTCCCCATTCTTCTACACGCACGATAGAACTTCTATGACAGAAGTTCTATTTGTGTTGAAAAGGACACTACACCGGAATCCGGCGTAGTGTTCCTCATTTTATGAATTTAAAAATCCTTTATAATTACGTTCCAGCATCATCGTCTCGATCTGGGATAATGTCTCAAGGATAACACTGACGATAATGATTAGACTTGTACCGCCAAAGGAAACCCTCGCGCCAAACACTCCACTGAAGAAGATCGGAATGGCAGCTACAACAATCAAGCCGATCGCACCCATAAATATGATATAGTTCAATACATTAGTCAAGTATTCTGTCGTCGGCTTACCGGGCCGGATACCGGGAATAAATCCACCGCTCTTTTTCATATTATCCGCAATCAACATCGGATTGATCGTAATGGACGTATAGAAATAAGCGAAAAATACCACCAGCACAATATAAACCAGAAATCCAACCGTATATATGGGCTGCTCCGAAGAAAACCAGTAATTGGACTGAAGCCCTTTCATGATCTCACCGACTTTTCCTGTGGTATTGACCCCAAACAAAGAGCATACAACTACCGGGAACTGCATCAATGATGATGCAAAAATGATCGGCATAACACCTGCGGTATTGACCCTCATAGGAATATGAGAGTTATTCGATCCGACCATCCTGCTGCCCTGCACCTTCTTTGCATATTGCACAGGCACCTTTCTCACACCGGCATTCAGATAAACAACAAATACCACCGTAGCAAGGATCACAACAAGAATGATCACTGCCGCCAAAACTGCCTTTCCTGCATTGCTGGCAGACGTAACGAACGTCGTCATAAGAGTTCCGATATCCGCCGGCATCCTGGAGATAATATTGATCACCAGCACGATGGAGATACCATTACCAACACCATTTTCCGTGATCCGTTCACCCAGCCACATCAGCAGTGTGCTTCCTGCCGTCATTGCCGCAATAATCGCCACATAGTTGATCAGGGAAGGATTAGCAACATTTAACAATCCTTTAGATCCAAACCCAATGGCAAGAGCCGCTGACTCGATCAATGCCAGCGCAACCGTAACATATCTTGTCACGGACGCCATCTTCTTTCTTCCCTCTTCCTCTTTATTCATCTCTTCCAGCTTCGGAATTGCAATCGTCAAAAGCTGTATAATGATAGAGGAAGTGATATATGGCGTGATATTTAATGCAAACAGGGACATGCTCGTAAAAGAACCACCTGTAAATGCGTCAAAAAAGCTGAACGCATCACCTGTCTGCTGCCGGAACCACTCCGCAAAAAAGTTCGGATCCACACCGGGTACGGGAAGCTGGGATCCAATCCTAATCACCACCAGCATTGCCAGCGTAAATAATAATTTTTTTCTGACTTCCTTAATTTTAATTGCATTAATGAAAGTTTTGAACATTAAATCACCTCTGCTGTTCCACCAGAAGCTTCTATCTTCTCCTTTGCCGCTGCACTAAAGGCATTTGCCTGGACGGTAAGCTTCTTAGTCAGTTCGCCATTGCCGAGAATCTTTACTCCATCTTTAGGATTCTTGATGATTCCCTGCTCCATCAACGCTTCAATCGTAACGGTTGCACCGTTATCAAATACTTCCAGTCTGCTTACATTAATTCCCACGATTTCCTGAGTATTTCTATTCTTGAAACCTCTCTTGGGAATACGTCTGTACAAAGGCATCTGACCGCCTTCAAACCCGATTCTGGGTGCACCGGAACGAGCTTTCTGACCTTTATGCCCCTTACCTGCGGTCTTTCCGTTGCCTGAACCATGTCCACGACCTCTTCTAAAATTATCACTATGCTTGGAACCTTCCGCCGGTCTTAAGTTTGATAATTCCATGCTGCTACACCTCCAATCTTTTATGCTTCTTCCACTTTCAGCATATAACCGATCTGCTGAATCTGTCCTCTTGTTGCCGCATTATCCGGCAGTGTCACTGTCTTATGCATCTTAGTAAGACCCATAGCTTCCACAGTCCTTCTATGCTTCGGCACAGCTCCAATCGGAGACTTTACAAGAGTAATCTTTAACATTTTTTCTGCCATGATCTGTGACCTCCTATTTATAGCTCACTTAACTTAAAGCAAACCTGTTCGCATTAATTGCCGCTTCTCAAAGCGAACTTGTTCGCTTTGTTATGCAAACATAGTACTTCTTTGCGAAATGCCCATTGGCATGAGCAATAGAAGTACTTTTCGCATTTATGCACGAACCTCACTCAACGCCTTACCACGTTTTGCCGCAACCTCTTCCGGAGATTTCAGCTGGCTCAATCCAGCAATCGTAGCAAGTACAACATTCTGCTTATTATTGGAACCCAAAGACTTTGTACGGATATTCTTAATCCCCGCCATATCGCACACGATACGAGCCGGACCACCGGCGATAACACCGGTACCTTCCGGAGCTCTCTTCAATAATACGGAAGCGGAACCGAATTTACCGATAAAGTCATGGGTAATGCTTGCATTGTCGTCAAGGGCAACCTTTACAAGATTCTTAGCCGCATCTTCTTTTCCTTTGCGGATCGCTTCAGGAATTTCCGTTGCTTTTCCAAGTCCTGCACCCACATGTCCCTGACCATCGCCTACAACTACCAAAGCCGTAAAACGCATCGTACGTCCGCCTTTCACTACCTTGGTAACACGCTTGATAGAAACTACCTTATCATTTAATTCCAACTGACTTGCGTCAATGATTTCATGTCTCATGTGTTTTTATGCATCCTTTCCTTAAAATTCTAAGCCAGCTTCTCTGGCTGCGTCAGCTAATGCTGCAACTTTACCCTGATATATATAACCGCCTCGATCAAAAACCACTTCCTTGATGCCTTTTTCAATTGCACGCTTTGCAATCGTGGTTCCTAAGTATGCCGCTGCTTCAACGTCATTGGTCTTCTTAAGCTCAGCCTTTACATCCTTTTCCAATGTAGATGCTGCAACTAAAGTATTTCCAACTGTATCGTCAATAATTTGAGCATACATATGATTATTGCTTCTGAAGACTGCCAAACGCGGTCTTTCAGCAGTGCCGCTGAAACGGTTGCGGATCTTTTTGTGCTTTTTCACACGTACTTCCTGTCTTGACTCTTTGCTAACCATTATTTACGCCCTCCTTATTTATTTCTTACCAGTCTTACCAACTTTACGTCTGATCGTCTCGTCAACATACTTAATACCTTTACCCTTATAAGGCTCCGGTCTTCTCTTGTCTCTG
>DLOQ01000051.1:1079-5554 GCA_002479655.1 Lachnospiraceae bacterium UBA7480 | reverse complement strand
CGTTAATGATACGTTTTACATCAAGGCCTGCAATCTTGCCGGCATCCTTTGTCGCCTGTCTCTGCGCATCGTTAAAATATGCCGGAACTGTGATGACTGCCTCCGTCACCTTCTCACCAAGATAATTTTCCGCATCTGCTTTCAGCTTCTGAAGAATCATCGCGGAAATCTGCTGCGGTGAATATTTCTTATCATCAATCGTACGTCCTCTATCCGTACCCATATCTCTTTTAATGGAAGAGACTGTTTTCTCCGCATTGGTCACTGCCTGACGCTTTGCCGGCTCGCCGACAAGCCTTTCTCCGGTCTTTGTAAATGCCACAACAGACGGTGTCGTCCGCGCGCCCTCTGTATTCGCGATTACTGTCGGCTTACCGCCTTCCATAACAGCAACGCATGAATTGGTTGTTCCTAAATCAATACCGATAATCTTTCCCATAATTATTGCCTCCTATTTAATCATAATATTATTTTTATGTTTTTATTTGTTCAACCGGCTGATTTCTAACCGAAAGCAGACCGGATAGATCACTTTATTTCTAATTCGCTACCTTCACCATACTATGACGAACGACGCTGTCCCGATAAGTATAACCCTTCTGCAACTCCTCAACCACGATATTCTCGCCAAGGCTTTCATCATCCACATGCATCACCGCATTGTGGAGATTCGGATCAAATTCCTTACCGACTGCATCCAGCGGCTTGACTTCCAGCTTTTCCAGCTCCGTCATAAGCTGCTTGTAGGTCATCAGCACACCCTCCTCAAAGGGCGTCCTTTCTGCACCTTCTTCCAACGCCGCCAGCCCTCGTTCAAAATTATCAACCACGGGCAGAAGCTTTTCGATGACGCTCTTGGCTCCCGTTTCAAACATCGCCTGCTTTTCCTTCTCCGTACGCTTGCGGTAATTATCAAACTCTGCCATCTGACGGACTACCTTGTCATTTAACTCATTAAGCTGCTCTTTTAATTTATCTTCTTTTCTCTCGGTCTTGATAAAATGGCGTTTCTTTTCCTTCTTATCCGGATTATCTTCCGCATTATCTTCTTCGCCGTTCTGTCCGGGATCTTCTCCCTCCGGATCTGCTGCCCCATCCTCTTCTGCGCCTTCTTCTAAAGTATCGGAAGATTCCATTGATTCTTCATCTCCTGCGGACGCTTCCTCCGTCGCAGAGTCTTCTACAGCTTTTTCATCCGGATTTACTGTTTCTTCCTTTTCTTCCGCAGCCGCTGCAATCGTTTCCTGTTCCATATCTTTCTTTGGTTGTTCTTTCTTCCTGTCTGCCATGTCTATCTTCCTTTCTATTGTTTCCCGTTCTGTAACTATAAACTTTCGTTAAATCCTCTTACAGTCATATCTTCTAAATATTCAAAAATATATTTATCCGTTATATTATTTTTTATCTTTCCCATAGACATTTTCCAGTTCCGTCATCATCGTCCGCAGCGTACCGACTACTTTCTCATAATCCATACGTTTCGGTCCGACTACCGCGATGCTTCCCTTCATCCCCTGCCCAAGATCATAAGTCGCTGTCACGACGCTGCAGTCTTTCATGGACTGGATCGGCGATTCTTCACCGATATAAACCTGAATGCCCGTATCGCTTTCGTCTTCTATGCTTTTCGCCGCCAGCTTTGCCAGCATCTCCTTTTCCTCAAATGCTGTGATCAATTCACCCGCTTTTTGATGATCTGCCAGCTCCGGATATTTTAAAATATTATTGGCGCCGCTTGTATAGATCTGAAGATCTTCATCTGCCCTGATGGCTTCCGCAACCGCATCGATCACTTCCCCTACGATATCACTATGGATTCCTGCCTGCTGCTTCAATGTGGAAATCATTGCAAGGTTGATCTCATCTATGGACAATCCGTTCAGGTTCGTATTCAGCAAAATGTTTAATTTCAAAATCGTTTCATCATTCAGCGGCTCCGTCACCTGTATGATATTATTCTTAATGACATTGCCCTCTACCACAATCACTGCCAGGATCTGGTTGCTGTCTACTTTGGAAAGCTGGATAAACTTAAGCTTATTGCGCTGAGACTGTGGCGCGGATACGACGCTTGCATAATTGGTATTGGTCGCCAGCAGCTTCGCTACATTTTTTAAGACACGATCCATCTTGCCTTCCGTTTCGACAAGCATCCCTTTCAGCTCCGAGATCTCACGATCCTTTTCTTCCATGATCGTATCCACATAAAGCCTGTATGCTTTATCCGTCGGAATCCTGCCTGCCGAAGTATGAGGCTGGATGATATATCCCAATTCCTCCAGATCTGACATTTCATTACGGATCGTCGCGGAACTTAAGTTCAAGTCAGTATATTTGGAAATCGTCCTGCTGCCCACCGGCTCTCCGGTCTCAAGATAATTGCGGATCACTGCATAAAGAATCTTTAATTTTCGATCATCTAAATCCATTGCAGCTCTCCCTTCTATCGCCATTGCCTCTTTCCTTTTGTTTGTTAGCACTCATTTAATAAGAGTGCTAATATCTCTATATCCTAAAATAACACTACCTTTATTCATTGTCAACATTATTTTGCTCATTTTTGGATAATATTTTCAAATTAATGGATTTTTTAATTCAATCTTTTCTATCAACATCGCTTTTCGTCCGCTTTTTGCCATACGACAAAGCTTTGATTTTGTTGATTAATCTTGTCGTTACCTATATAATAAAGTAGGTAATTTGGGAACATATATTTTCATGCTTTGAGTTATGTAAACCTCATGGACAAATATAAATAGCAAGAGAGGAACTACCTAAGATGAAAAAAGAGCGGATCACATTTCTTGACGGGTTAAAAGGATTTGCATGCCTTGGTGTATTTACGCACCATTTTTTTCTTTCGTTTTTCCCTGCAAGTTATTTTGGCACGGAAGCCGCCGTTATGACGGCATCCGGATTTGACGCCGCGCTGTCGGTGGAACCCTATTCATTTTTTGTCAACGGCAATTTCTGGGTATGTCTGTTTCTGGTGGTTTCGGCTTTTTTAGTAAGCAACACAATATTCCGCTTGAGAATATCCTATGAAGCTTTTCCGTGCGGCGCGTCTGACGGCGTATCTCACAAGAAGGAGAGACAGGACGACCAAATGCCTGTATTTGACGTCTTATCAACGACCCTGTTAAAAAGGTATCTCCGGCTTATGATCCCCGCCGCCTTGATCGGTATATTCAGCTATTTTCTGACAGACCTGCTGACACTTACCGGTCTGAATTATCTGGGTAAAGTCAATACCCTTTCTTTTCCGGCCTTTTTGTATCACGCCATTATCCATATGTGGCTTTTCGTGGACTCCTCAGTACAGGGGCCCTTCTGGATGCTTCATTATCTGCTTTTCGGCTCGTATCTCGCGATATTGATTGCGCTCGCGACTCCTTTAAAAAGCAGAGCAGCTTTCCCGATCCAACTGTTTTTAACTGTCGCTTTCGGCATTTTAAACCGTTATTACGCGGTTATCGTCCTTGGCGTGATGATCTGTTACCTGTATCATTACGGAATTTCCCTACGAAAAACATCAGACAAGGGATTTCTTAACAAAGTCATGTCATTGCTTGCACAAAATAAAACCTTACGGAGCGCCACGGGAATCCTCCTACTGCTGGCAGGTCTGTTTCTCGGAGCATATCCTTCCTATGTCAGACCGGACAATATCTATCGTATTTTTAATGCTTACGCGTTTCGCGACCCCGATGCCTATGAACTGATCCACTGTATCGCCGCCGCCTGTCTGCTGGCGTCATTTTTCCTGTTAAAGGGATTGGCTGAGCTCTTTTCCACAAAGCCGTTTCTATTTCTCGGAAAACTGTCATTTAGTATTTTTCTGGTACACAGCATGCTTTTAGAACATCTGGGATATTATATCATGCATAAAATGAACACCTTGACCGGCAATTATTCCCTCGCGGGGATCCTAACCTATCTGCTATTGTTCTGCCTGCTGATCCCTCTGTCTTTCGCATGCTGTAGCACGATAGAACGGTTTGGGGACCGGGTATGCAAAAAACTTTTCAGTAGAAAACAGGATCCAGTCCCATCAAAATAAAAGAAGCAGACTGGATTGGTCTGCCTCTTATTTTATCATTAATGTCTCTATTCTCTTATAATCAGCTATGGTTATCACAGCAAGCTGCTTTGACATGGAGGATCAGATTCCAAAAGAACCTGTCTCTTTTTTATTAAATACGCAATAAGCCATTCTTTCCTGTGGTTTGATATAAAGCTCCAAAGATTTCAGGTCGGCAGCTTTCTTCTTCATATCCTTTGTCCAGATCTTCTCCGCCGCAGCAACCAGATCCGCCTCATTATATGTCTCATTCTGATACTGAATATATGTATTCTGAACAATCGCCGCTGCTTTCTTTGCTGCGGGCTTTGCCTCTGCCTTCTTTGGCTCTGCTTTCTTTACTGCAGGTTTTGCCTCTGTCTTCTTCGGCTCTGCTTTCTTTGCTACAGGCTTT
>DLOQ01000051.1:0-1012 GCA_002479655.1 Lachnospiraceae bacterium UBA7480 | reverse complement strand
CTTTGCTGCAGGTTTTGCTTCCGCCTTCTTCGGCTCTGCCTTCTTTACCGCAGGTTTTACCTCAACCTTCTTCGGCTCTGCTTTTGCTACTGCAGGCTCTACAGCTTTCACTTCTTCCTTCTTCACTGCCGCAGGCTTTACTTCTGCTGCCGGTGTCTGAATTCTCTTGCTTGCAGCGGTCACCTTTCCGGCAATGATCAGTGTATCATCCGCCGGTCTCTTCATCGGTTCCGCCATTTTACATGCAGGTATCTTTTTCAATCTGCCGCCCTCCAACAATTTATTCTTTCCATAAAATGATTCTCTTCCATTGATCACTGGTTCCGGCTTCACAACTGCTGTCGCGGATTTCTTCGTATCCGCCGCAGATTCTTTGGATATGCTCTCAATATTTTTTGATGCCTCTCCTTTACGGATTGACGCAGCGACTTCTGCCGCGCTGGGTGCCGATTTATGCTGTCTGGATACTGTCTTTTTTTGTACAGTCCCTGTTACAGCTAATGAATCTTCTTCCGGTTTGGAGGTAAGAAATGCCTTTGCCCGCGCTTTTACAATTACCGTCTTACTCTTATCTTCTGCCATTTGCGGAACTCCTTTCATCCATAACAGCGATTTCGTATCATTTCTCCATTTGTATAATTAACCCATTATCTTATAATGATACCCCAAAACTCACGAAAAGTCAAATATTTCCTACAAAAATGCTTGACAAAATCTAAAAATAGTACCTTATCAAAATATATTTACCCAAAATCAATCTCATTTAAATATAAAATAAACAAGCACCACCGCTCCCAGCACGATCCGATACCAGCCGAATACCTTAAAATCATGCTTTTTAATGTACGCCATAAAAAACTTTATCACGACAATCGATACCGCAAATGCCACCACAGAACTGATCAGAAGGATCGTCATCTCAGCAGCGGTAAACTTAAGCCCCTCAAATAAAAACTTCACAACCTTTAACAGACTTGCGCCAAACATCGTGGGAACAGCCAGATAAAAAGTA
>DLOQ01000195.1 GCA_002479655.1 Lachnospiraceae bacterium UBA7480 | reverse complement strand
GCGGATCGGGTATTTGCGAAGTACAGGAATCTGAGAGCGGAGGTGGATAAGATGACAAAACCTTTAATAAAATTAGCTACTCATGAGTTCAGGGAACTGGAGGCAGAGCTTGCCGAGAAGAAGGCAGAGATAGCCAAGCAGGAGACAGAGATAGCCAGGCAGAAGGCAGAGAACGCCAAGCAGGAGACAGAGTTAGCCAAGCAAAAGGCAGAGATCCAGCGTTTACAGGAGAAGCTTCGTCTGGCAGGAGTAAACTAAACTTAAGAAAAATCATTTTGAATCCCCGGATGTTTTGTTCGGGGATTTTTAATAGATAAAAAATGGGGAAAGTCGTATGGAATTAAGTTTGATTTTTTGAAACTTGAATGAAACGCTCAAGCAAAATAACCTTTCCCGCTGTTCCGTCTACCCGTATTTTGTCGCCAGTTTTTAATGTGCCGGAAGCGCACGCGCAGCTTACTACGGCGGGTATTCCAAGCTCCCGCGCAACGATGACTGCATGTGAGAGCGGCGCTCCGACGTCGGTAACGATCGCTGCTGCTTTGGGAAATATTTTTACCCAGCCGATATTGGCAGCAGGGACTACAAGTATTTCGCCCTTTTCAAGTGTGTCTGCTTCAGCGATAGATGACAGCACCCTTGCATACCCTTCTGCCTGACCGCATGAACCGGCTACTCCCGTAATAACAGTTTTATCCGTTTCAGAGCAGGCTTCTCCAAACCGGTAATATCCGCTGCCGGCGCCGTTTTGCTGCCATTCTTCAACAGTAAATCTGCCGCAGATAACACTCGGAAAGTTCGGCATTGCAAGCTGCATGCTGTAATTCTTTTTTCTTATGGGGATCATTTCAGCGCATATATGGTTTCCCGAAAGATAGTTTTCAACTTCGTCAAAATACAGCATAAAAATATCGTCATCCAGCCCTGTCAGTTTTCCCGCCTTCAGATAAAATTCTCTTATCACGCACATGATACGAAGCGAGTCGCTTCTGATTTTTTCGCGGACATAGACCGCCTCCGAATATTTTTTCAGCAGCTTATCAAGCCATTTTGATTTTGCCGGATAAAGCCGCTTGAATGTTTCCACAGCCTCTGCGCGCCGCTTTTCCTGTTCCTCTTTCATTTTCCGGACATCTATCCCTGACTTGATATAATCCTCAATAACATTTTCGGGAAAGCCCGGATCTTCATAAGGATACGGTACGGAAAGCTCCATTTCGTCAGCGTGCCGGTGTCCGTACCGCGCAGTATATTCTTCTTTTGACATTTTGCCGCTTATCACATCATCTATAGCCCATAAACTGCCGAGACTTTCAATATTTCCGTTTTCGGAGCAGTCGGAAAGAAGTCTGTCCGCAAGCTCGCTTCCGCATACGGCTTCCAGCTTATTTCTTGTTGCAAACAGGGTTTTTAGGGAAACTCCCGTTGCAATGACACGAAGTGTTTTTTTAATATACGGCTCACATTTTTGGTTCCAGAGACCATGCAGTTCGTCAGGGGTGGAAGCGCTGCGTATTTCGGAAATGATTTGGTTTCCCACTTCGGCAATACGGTTTTTGAAATCCTTTCCGTAATCCGTTTTGTCTTTATGACCTGATGCTTCCTTTATCAGCCGAAAAATATTTTTAAAGAATATCTTTTTGTCATAAGGATAAATCGGGATCTCCAGATTCTGCGGGATTCCTCCGGTCAATTCAGAAAGCGCGTTTATCGCTTTTTCTTTTGTAAATCCAAAGGATACAAGCATGGAACACAATCCGCTTATATTAAGATACAGCTGTCCGCAGACATTGGACATAAGCGGGATTCCCAGCGTGCCTGCAATAAGCGTTATGATGCCGTATGTCGCAGGAGAAACAGGGCGCAGGAATATTTCGCCGACGTTGGTTTTAGAAAGCAGAAGATCACCGCAAAGAGAGTCATTTATCAGAAATTCATCCGGCTTGTTTTGGAAGAGTGTAGTAATGGGACGTGCCTGTAAAATATAAATTTTCCCACCAAAAACAGCCCATTCTATATCCTGCGGACAGCCGAAAATGCCGACGATCTTTTTCGCGTAACCAAATAATTTTTTTGCATAAGGTCTGAACTCGTCGGGACCTTCATATTCATATTTTACCGTATTTAACCTGAAAGAACCGTCGCTGCCTTCCCCCGACACAAGAGCTTCCCCAACGCCTTTTACATAATTTCCGGTCATGACTGCTGCGCTTGCGGAAACTGCGTCCGCCGTAAAAAGCACTCCCGCAAACTCAGGCGGGATAAACTGCTGTATCACCACAGCGATATTTCCCAAATCCGTATTACGATTGTCGGCGTAAACATTTACCCTGTCATCTGAAACCGAGTTTGCCACGGTTTTTACGGCGTCGGCAATTTTATCGACGGATACGTCAAGCACGGTTTCATACGCCCCCGCAAATGAATTGATCTCGCCGTCCTCGCCGATAGCCGACGAGCGCACAGCGTACCTGTAATTTTTCGGAAGCTTTTCACAAAGCGCGGAAAGCTCCTTTTCGGCGGAGGCGGACAATGTACCATCTTCAAAAGCTTCCGCCGCGATACTGTATCCGAATGGCACGGGCAGTCTGTTTTTGATAAGCTGATGCAGCGACATGGCTTTTCCGCCAAAGTGAAGATGTTCATGATCTGATAATTCGGATAGCTTGTATATGTACATATTAATAGCAGCACTCCTTTTTCAATCTTTTTCAATATAGAACAAAGGGAAGATGTATGGATCATATCGGCGGCTGATCAATGGTATCCTGAAAGAGTTGATCAGCTTCCATTTTGATCCTTCGCATCTCCTGGTCACATCTCCTGATCTTTGCTTCAATTCCTGTAAGCTCCATGCCGTAGTTGTGTATGTTCATAATACCTGCAATCTTTAACGGTATAATGCTATGTTCTGTTTTGCAACACATGGCATAAAGCCTCATTCCCAGAAAAATGCTATAAATACTCAATATTATTAAAAGATTAAATAATATCGTTGGATCTGTTAAAAAGTATTCAAGATAAATTTCCAAGAGAGTGCGTGGGGGACTTCCCCACCATTCCCCTGGTGCATGTTTGCGCATTTCGGCAAGTTGTCTTATTCGAATTACCCTATTAATAATCAAATAAACACCTATAACCAGTAAACGTGGAATCATTCGCCGTTTCAGGCGGCGAATTTTATCCTTTAGAAGTCGATAGTTATACAATAAATCATCACGTTCGTTTTCAAGAATATCTATTTCTCTGTTCAATAAAGCCAGTTTCTCTTTTGATACAACCTTCGTAAGATCATCCATAGATCAACTCCCTTAGAAATTGTTTTTACAAAATCATAATTTTATTATATTTTTAATATGACTGATTTTCAATACGAAAGCTCATATTTTATAAAGAGGGCTGATAATTCGCCGGATCGTCGGATAACGGTGAATGAAAAAACCACCGGATATATAGTGACAAATTCCGTCTGTCTGTGTTAGACTTAACACATATAGACCTTGCGGCCGGAAAGGATAAATATGTTTACCGCATATCATGAATACGCCTGGAGTACGGAAAAAGATCATCTTGAGTTTGAAATCGGAAAAGCCGAAGGGCAGCTTCGTAATTGCAGAAATCGTATGGATCTGGCGAAGAGAGAGGTGATTATCTGTATCATAACTTTTATGATCGCGTCTCTATTTTATATTGTGTGGGAAATATTCCGCTTTTCAAAAAACAATCCAATATCTTTGATGCCTATTGCCTGGTTAGTTAATTTATTGTTTTTACTTGTACTGTCTTGTTTTGCTTATGCTATGTTCAAGGCAATCATGTTTTATAAACTCAATAAAATGAAAGCGTTTAAGAAAGAATCCTTAAGGGAATATACGGGAAATGATAAAGTTATTCTGAGACCGGAAAAGAGTTACGTCATAGAGGAAGAAAAATTGACCCGCATCCTTTCCACCTATTATCATCACCGTCTCCATTTATATGATTTGAAACGAAAACTGGAAGATGGCGAGCTTGTCATGACGGTGGAAGAACTGCAGGAAGAGCTGGATGGTCTGGTATATTATCAGGAGATCGTCCCGGCAAGTCCCTTTCAAGGGGAATTGCTCACAAAAGCAAGGATCTGGGGTGTTATGCTCACTGGTGTACTTTTGGTGTTAGTGGTGATATTACTGATATTTTTAAAAACAGTCCTCAAAATCATTTGATAAAACAGGATAATGCTGAGAATAAAGAACATTAATTAATGTTTCCCTAGAATTTAAAGTATATAATATTAATTTTTACATAATTGAAAATACTAAACCCCCAGCTATGCTGGGGAGAATAGAGTAAGCAGTAGCGTAGAGGATGCTAATAGAAAGCCTCCTATGATACAATGGGATAGGTGTTGCAAGCCAATCTCAAAGAATAGGAGGCGGTCCAAATGGACAGTAAAAGTATATCACACACTAAATGGAAATGCCAATACCATATAGTATTCATTCCAAAGTATCGGAAGAAACAGCTATATGGAAGGATAAGAGAAGATGTCAGGGATATCATAAAGACATTGTGCCAATACAAAAAGGTAGAAATAGTAGAAGGGGCGGTATGTATAGACCACGTGCATTTATGTGTATGTATACCACCCAAGATAAGCGTATCGGAATTCATGGGATATCTAAAGGGGAAGAGTGCCCTGATGATATACGACAAGCATCCGGAACTGAAAAGTAAATGGAGCAAAGCATTCTGGGCAAGAGGGTATTATGTGGCAACAGTCGGCAATATCACAGAAGATGCGATAAAGAAATACATTAAAGAGCAGTCCGAAGAGTCCAGAAAAGAAGATAGTGAGGGAGCCGCTTTTTAGCGGCAGCCAGCTATAATGCTTGTAACACCCGCCTTTTAGGCGAGCAGTACCATAGCCCTTACAGGGCTAAAAGCAAACCACCACTTGAAGTGGTGGTTGATGACTT
>DLOQ01000184.1:338-3329 GCA_002479655.1 Lachnospiraceae bacterium UBA7480 | reverse complement strand
GAGGCGGTCAGCATTGCGATCCAGATGGCGATGGGAATTGAGGCGGCGCATAATAACCATATCATCCATAGGGATATCAAACCGCAGAATATCATTATCAGTAAAGAGGGTAAGGTCAAGGTGACAGATTTCGGCATTGCCAAGGCTGCCACCAGCAATACGATCACATCAAATGTGATGGGNNCGCCGGAGCAGGTAAGGGGCGGATTTTCCGATGAAAAGAGCGATATCTATTCCTTAGGCATCACTTTATTTGAGATGCTGACGGGGCGTGTGCCGTTTAACGGCGAGACGACGGTAGCGGTGGCGATCAAGCATATTCAGGAACAGATGCCGTCTGTCCGTGAGTTTGTGCCTGAGATCCCCATCAGCGTGGAACAGATCGTAAAAAAATGTACGCAGAAAAGCCCGGACCGCAGATATCAGTCTGCACCGGAGCTGATAGAGGATCTGAAAAAATCCCTGATTAGTCCGGATGAGAATTTTGTCAGGCTGGATGAAACCGATGCCAGTGGGGCTACGAAGAATGTTTCGGATGAGGAAATGCGGCAGATCAAATCTGCAGCGCATCCCAAGAGCCAGCAGTTAGAGCAGGGGCCGGTCAGAAATAGCAGCCAATATGATAATATGACGGAGCAGGAGATGGATGTATACTCTGGGAAAAGAAGCGGCAGGGAATACATACCGGACGATTATCATGGAGACTATCAGGAAGAGTATCAGGAATACTATCAGGAAGAGTATCCGGGGGATTACCCAGAGGAGGCGGATCTTGGAGAGATCTTGGTGGAGAGAAGAAAGAAGCCGTCTTCCGCAAGACCTTCGGAAAGCAGATCCGGTGAGCGGAGCAGCGTGGGAAATAAAAATTCCGGAAATAATATTTCCGGTAAGAGCGGTCATGGGAAAAATTCCTCCAATCGGAATGGAGCAGGAAAAAGCAGTGGAAAGAATGCGTCCGGTCGGAACGGCTCAGGAAAAAGCAGTTCCGGGAAGGGCAGTCCTACTAAAAATGCATCCGGAAAAAACAGCGCAGGCAGCCGGAAAAGCAGTTCTTCCAAACCGAAGGGGAGAAGGATTGCGGAGGAAGAATATGATCCTAAGATGGAATTCCTGACGAATGTCATGATCGTCGTCGTGGCGGTGATTGTGGGATGCGTATTTTTGTATTTTGTGGGTAGCGCAGTCGGTACCTTTGATTTGAACGGTGCGGAGCAGGAACAGAACGGCACGCCGGTAGCTATNNCAAACCGGCGGATGAAGCGGCTACAGCGCTGCGCGCATTAGGCTTTGAGGTCATATCGGAATATCAGGAATCCAATACGGTAGCTGTGAATCTTGTGATTTCCGCTTCCGCGCAGGAGGGCGAGATGCTTGCTCCGGGCAGTCAGGTAACACTGCAGATCAGCAGCGGCGCCAACGGCGTGTCTCTGCCGTCGGTAGAGGGGCTGAGTCGTGCGGAGGCAACTGCCAAGCTGGAAAGCGAGGGATTTGTTGTCAAAATATCACAGACCAATTCGGACACTGTTCCGAGAGATCAGGTTATCTCACAGAATCCGGAAGCGGAAACACGCCTTGCCAGAGGAACCGTGGTAGAGCTGGTCATCAGTCTTGGGGCTGAAGTAGTGGAGGTGCAGGTTCCGGATATCAGAAATCAGACGGAGGATGAAGCAATCCGTATACTGGAGGAGATCGGTCTGACCGGTACGGCGGTGGATCTGGAATACAGTGATACGATTGAAAAAGGGCGTGTGACCTATCAGAATTATTCTCCTAATGTGATTGTCAGGAGCGGTACGGAGATAGAGTTTAAGCTGAGTATGGGTGTGGAAGAGGCATATTATAACTGTCTTACGACGGTGAATGCTCCGCTGAATTATCCCGGCGGCGATGCGGTGGTGGTATTAAAGGCAAAGGACGGCACCCAGTTATGGTCTACCACTACGGCTTCGTTTCCTTTGGAGATCAATGTGACCAATATATTTATGAAATCTTCCGGTGAAATATATATTACGTATAATATCATCAAGCAGGAAAATGTGGTGGGAGAGGATGGAAGCGTAACGGTGCAGAATGTTACTGAACAGGTTACCTCTGACCCTATCTCGGTCACATTTACCAAAATACAGTAGGTGACGGATGTTTGAGGAAAATGCTGTCTATGAGGGCAGGATCATAAAGGGAATCGCGGGATTTTACTATATCTATGTGGAGGGATGTGGACTGGCGGAATGTCGTGCTAAGGGGGTATTCCGGAAAGACGGGATAAAACCTCTTGTGGGCGATGCGGTCAGCCTGATGATTACGGATGCTGCCAAAGCACAGGGGATCATCCATGAGATCAAAAAAAGAGCAAGCAGTCTGATACGGCCGGAAGTTGCCAATGTCGATCAGGTGCTGCTCTTATTTGCTTATCATGCGCCAAGGCCGAATCTTAATCTGCTGGATAAATTTTTGGTGTCGATGGAAAGGCAGGAGATTCCGGCTGTTCTCTGCTTTAATAAGATGGATCTTGCGACGGAGGAAGAACGTGCGGAAATGATGGATATTTATGCAGGCTGCGGATGTGCCCTGCTAGAGATCAGCTCNNCTGCATAAACTTTTGGAAGGAAAGACGACGGCGCTGGCAGGACCGAGCGGCGTGGGCAAATCAACGCTGACCAATGCGCTCTGTCCGGAGGCCGGAATGGAGACCGGGGAGATCAGCCGGAAGCTGGAACGCGGAAAGCATACGACGAGACATTCGGAGCTTTTGTATATGGGAAACGCAGCCTATCTGATGGATACGCCGGGATTTTCGGCGTTAATGCTGGATGCATTATCCTGTGAAGAACTGGGGAATTATTATCGTGAGTTTGATCCCTATGTGGGGAAATGTCATTATCAGCCCTGCAGCCATATTCATGAGCCGGAGTGCGGGGTGCGCCGTGCGGTGGAGGAGAAAAAGATCCATCCAAAGCGGTATGAAGGTTATCGGCAGCTTTATGAGGAATT
>DLOQ01000184.1:0-320 GCA_002479655.1 Lachnospiraceae bacterium UBA7480 | reverse complement strand
AAGGAAATTTTTACTAACTGCAGGATCTTTTGAGATTCAGCAGTTATTTTTCATTTCATAAGAGATAAACGATATCGCACGTCCTATAACGCAAAGGCAGTATCTCTGCACTTTAAATATACGGTTGTAATATATGTTTTGTAATCTTACAGCAGACAGAGCCAGAAATATTGTAATTGGCTTAACTGTTAGTGATATATATGTTATGATATATTTTAGGATACTGGTGGAATTGATGCATTTATTTGGTGAAGATGAATGACAGGTATAAATAGAAAGAAGCTATGGTTCAAATTATAGTGTAAAGTTGTGCTGAAAAT
>DLOQ01000010.1:965-9296 GCA_002479655.1 Lachnospiraceae bacterium UBA7480 | reverse complement strand
TCTGGTCTGCTCCGGCATGATCATTTCATCGATATAGCCATGTTCCAGACCCAGCTTGTAACCGACCACCTCATTCTTATACTCATCCGCCTTTTCAGCAAGAAATGCTTCGCGGGCCTCTTTCTCCATCTGTTTTACTTCCTTCGCATAGAGGATCTCCACTGCTCCCTGTTCCCCCATCACTGCAGCTTTGGCAGTCGGCCATGCAAATACTTTGTCAGCACGCATCGTCCGGCTGTTCATGGCAATATATGCCCCGCCATATGCTTTGCGGACGATCACATTGACCTTAGGAACCGTGGACTCTGCAAATGCATATAACAGCTTCGCCCCATGCCGGATGACGCCCTTGCTTTCCTGATCCAGTCCCGGCAGAAATCCGGTTACATCCGTAAATGTAACCACCGGAATATGAAACGCGTCGCAGAATCTTACCAGTCTTGCCGCTTTATCGCTTGTATCGCAGTCCAGCGTACCGGCATTGCAGATCGACTGATTGGCAATGATGCCGACCGTAATACCATACAGCTTTGCAAATCCTACGATCACCGACTGCGCAAACATGGAATGAATCTCTATAAAGCTGTCATCATCTACAATATCACGAATCAGCTCGCGGATATCATAACCATGCCGGTCACTTTCCGGAAGCTGAAAAGAAAATTCTTTTTCTTTCATATAATTCTCTTTTACAGGAACAGCCGTGTTGCTCTTGCTGCATGGCGGAATAATGGAAATCAGTTTCCTTAATTCCTCAAAACAGGTCTTTTCATCTTCATAATTAAAGTGCGCGCAGCCGCTGACTTCCGAATGAAGCTTCACGCCGCCCAACTCCTCCGCCGTAACAGAACCCAATCCAACACTTTTTACCACCTTAGGTCCGGTCACATACATCTGACCGATCCCCTGCACCATAAATACAAAATCGGAAAGTCCTGCCGCATATGCGATCCCGCCCGCACATGGTCCAAGGATCACGGAATACTGCGGTATATATCCTGACGCATCTACCATATTGCAGAACATATCGCCAAGACCTGCAAGACCGTCAATGCCTTCCTGTATCCTCGCGCCGCCGGAATCATTCAGCATGACATACGGACACTTTTTCTTGATTGCAAGCTTCTGCGCTTTAACGATGTTTCTGCTCTGCTGTATCCCAAAGCTGCCGCCCCTATATGTGAAATCATGAGTTACCGAAACGACCTCCTGCCCAAACACCGTTCCAATGCATACATATACGCCGTCTCTGGCATTCGGGTTCGTCAATTCACTATACCTTCCGTCATCATACAATAACGCCAGCCTTTCCGTCGCATATAATTTGCCTTTCGCATGCTGCTTTTCTTTCCTTCTGGCTTCCTTGATCAATCTTTCCATATCTTCCATAACTCAACCTCTATTATCCTACTCATTTCACTCACCCGAATCTCTTTATCCGGAAACTGATCTGAATAGTTTGCTAAAATTTAATTTTTCATATTTTACCATATCCAAAGAATTGATACAACTATAAAGAAGCTAAAATACTCTGAGTTTTTACATAAATTGTGGTATTATTTTGGGAATTTAAAAAATTTTGCAATTTAAAATTATTTAAAATTTTGAAGTTGCGAAGCACAGGAATCTGANNGGAAAAAATATCACGGAAAAGGAATTGACAGAGTATCTGAATGAAGTTATATTGATTTTAGAGGCAGAAGTGGCAGCGGGCAGACTTACGGACCAGCAGTGCCATGATTATGTAAGACTGCTCCGCCATGCGGCGGATCGGGTGTTTGCGAAGCACAGGAATCTGAGAGCGGAGGTGGATAAGATGACAAAACCTTTAATAAAACTACCCAGCCAGGAGTTCAGGGAACTGGAAGGAGAAGCTTGCTAATAAATTTTAAAATAAATCCGGCACCATCCACAATACAGATGATGCCGGATTTTTTAACTACAATGTCGGAATTACTAACCGCTGTCCCCTGTATATTACTTCAGGGTTATTAATAATGTCTTGGTTCGCTTCATAAATATTTCTCCAGTAGTGTCCGTCTCCATATTCCCTAACTGCTATTTTCCATAAGGAATCATTTGCTTCCACTATACACTCCCCGCTTTCAGCCTGCCCATCTTCCGGTTCTGCCATATCTCCTTCCGGCACAACAGGCACATTATTCTCAGATGATGCGGTATCATTATTGTTCGTCAAATAAATCACAAGCCTCATACCTACATAAATAACATCCGGATTGGCAATGACATCTTTATTATCCTCATATATCTTTGTCCAAAGCCTTCCATCCCCATAATACTGAGCAGCAATCTTCCAGAGACTGTCGCCGGCTGCAACTACATGATATATTGCCGTCGTTTCACCCGGTATAATTTCAATATCAGCGCCGTTATTACCGGACACCGTAAGATCAGTAATGCTGCCAGAGCCATCATCTGCAGCAAACTCCGCTGTCAGAAGCTTTTCGCCTGTCATTATAAATGTATAGACCTCACTTGTGCTTACTTCCTGCCCATTCTGTGTCCATCTTACAAAACGATATCCGGCATTTGGCACCGCTTTTACCGTCACAGTGCTGCCAAGCGCGTAATAACCGCTTCCTTCGACGCGTCCCTGTGACAAATCAGCAGGGCGCACTGTGATATTATTTGCTACGTATTCCTGTGCTGCCGGCACAGACGCGGATGTACTGCTATTAGAGTTATTATTGGCATTACTTGTATTATTGGTATTACTTGTATTATTGCCGTTATCTGTATTATTGCTGTTATCTGTATTATTGCCATCATCTGCACTATTGCCATCATCTGCATCATTGGTAGTGATAGTGTAATTCTGTGCAGCGCGCATCAATGTACCCGTGTCGGGCGTCCTAAACTCAATACCTATCGTATGTGTTTCATCCGTGTCTCCCGATCCAAGCGTCTCACCCTGAATAGTGATTCTGGTGCTGCCGGATTCTGATGTATAGTCTTCTCCTTCCGTAAGCTTTACACCATCCAGATAAACTGCGACAAATTCATTATAGCTGCCTTGGGATACAACAGTCTGCGCCTGTGCGGCACCGGGTGTAACCCCCGNNGCTGGGACAATTCATAGCCTGCATCTGTCGCAGCATCTACATTGGCATCGGTATTCTCAATGACCGTGAGGGTAAATCGTTTAACTTGATTGCTAAAATTTCCTGCACTATTATTCATCCTAACATAGAAACTAAATTCGCCTGTTTCCAGCGGCACACCATAAATCTCTCCGTTAGGTCTGAGTATCATGCCGGCAGGAAGCGTTCCGCTCCACAGTTCATAAGATACCTTGTTCCGGCTATACTTATTGTTATTCTGAATCATAGTTCCGTAAGGCACATATTTTACCGCCGCCGGGATCTCTGACGTCGTCATACAGGGATCACCTACTGTACCGGTTAATGTAAATACCATCAGAACTTTATCCCCGGACTTGATTGTCAGTGTTCCTGTTAAACTCGTTCCATCTGCAATACCATCCTTTACTCTCAGCCGGAGCTTTGCCATATTGCCCAATTCGCCATAATCAGTTGAGCTTGTTACGGTCGTAAACCCTGCTAAATCATAAGAGCCGTTCAGGGTCCAGTATGGATCCAGCTCCAGCATTTCGGAAGACAGCTCTGCCTTCAATGCCGTGATCGGCGTGCTGCTTCTGTTTATGAGCAGGATATCATGCCAATCATCATGGTATGAGTCCATCAATATCTGGCGATTGGCATAAATCACGCCATCCTCATTCCTTGTCTCCGATTCACTGTCTGCCAGACTGTTCACATATATGCCGGCGCCGTCGTCAGCTTTTACGATCTGCAGCCAGTAATTTTTTGCATTCTCGCCATCTTCTGCAGACGCCGTATATTGTACGGCTCCGCCGGAAAAATCATGCATGCTTTCTCCGCTGACTTCCGGTGCGCTGCTGCCTGCTGCATAAAGCTTCATACCATCATTTCCCATAGTAAATACCGGCTTTAAACAGGTCAGATCGGTATGCGCCCCAACCATGATCGTCATATAGTTGAATTCCCCATAGGAATCCTCATCCGTCTTTACAACATATGCCGGAACAGGATTGCCTCCTGCGTCCTTTAATCCCGTAAATTTTACATATGTATCTTTGGACAAGGATGTTGTCTCTGTCGTCCCTTCCTGAACCTGCACACTGTAATGATAAATTTCCTGCCCTTCCTCACCATCATTTCCGACGAATACAGTAAAGCAGACCGGCGTACTGTAATTAGCTTGATATCCCGAATTCATTAATTCGTTTTTGATATCACCGGCTCCGGCGGCTGTCGCGGATGATATGGAATAATATTGACCCACATATGCCGCTGTCACTAATTCATTGTGACAATTACCAAAATAATTATAGTCTAATTTAAACCAATATGACGCATCAGCCGCATAACCTTTTCTTAATGTTACAACACTGTTCTTCACTCCATCATTTGTAGTAGAACATCCGCTCCAGATACTCAAATCATTCTCCGTATATATTCCTTTAAATAAAAGCTCCGAGTTTGATTTAGTCAGTTCTAACCTAACCGGCATACACCCTGTAACATCGCCTGCCGCATCAAAAGATACAAATGTAATATAGCTGTACTGGTATCCGTAATCCCCCAAATCAACCGGATAACCCGCATTGGGCTGCGTCATGTCTGTACACAAAAGCTGCTCCGTAATATCTTCCGCTTCCATGGCATCTTCCGCATTGGCATAATTACCGGCATATGCCTTCAGTGACGCATACTGATGTGTCGGAAACGCTTCCGTATTAAGCGCATAATTAATATAGATCTGGGATGTTTCGTTTAATTCATTGCCTGGTATACTCAAGTCATAAGATGGGATCCGCCGACCATCAACGAGTGTATATGAACCAGTGGATGTGCTGCTTTTGAAATTAGTTATGTTCTTACGATTCCCCGCCTCATCCTGCATATAGACCGTCGGTATGATCCAGTCTCTCGATGAAGTCGTATTCAAATACGCTATATAACGTGTATTATCGGCTGCCAGCTGATCCGGTGCCCCGACAATCATCTCCAGAGAATATGTCTGGCTCAGATCCAGCATATCCTCCTGATGGCTGATCGTATAATCATCTTTCCAAAACTGCGTCCAGGAGATCATATCTGTCCCTGCAAGATTTACTTCCCCTGCCAGGACGGAAGCAACTTTTACCATCGTTAACTCCACAGGTGTATATGCCTGAAGATCAATACCGGATAACCGCACTTCCTTAAGCGGCAGCAGTGAATATACAGACGCCCCGCCACTGTTTTCTTCCGGATATGCAGTAATCGTATTGCCTCCTATTTCAAAGCTTACCTCTGTGATCAGGGTATTCCCTTCTTCATACTCCCCGCCGGAACAGCCGGAAGCATCAAGATAGAATGTATGCCCTGCCACCTCTACACTGTCCTGAAAAGTATTGAACACCCTTTCCACTTCAGCGCCGTCAACTTTAAATCTCGCTGTGTAAGGAAGTTCCGGTGCATTTTTCCAAAAAATGATCGTAAAGCTTCCATCCTCTTCAAAACAAGCATTACATTCTTCTTCATCCGTGCCAATGACAGCCCAGTCATCAAATTCATCAAAGAAGACTTCAACTTCCTCTGCCGCCTCCGTTTCGCCAGCATCCTCAATCTCTTCAGCTTCCTCGGTTTCCTCAACCACTTCAGCTTCCTCGGTTTCCTCAACCACTTCTGAACCATCAGAAGGTCCCTCCGCTGATACGGGCATGTCGATCATGATAAGCGTCATGGCTATCATCACGGCAAATATGCGTCTCAGCAATTTCCATGTTTTCATTTTCTTCATAGTTCTCTAGTTCTCCTTCCTGTTTGTTATATATGACTCTCCAAGATCTATCAGTTCCTGGAGGGAATATAAGCGGCTATGCCGCAGATTCCCGGATTTATAATCAAATACTAAGTATTCCTCCGTAATATCACACAATCCCGGCAGATATGCCAGCGTTTCAAAATGCTCATTCAGGATCAGACCATACCGCTCCCCCTCTGCGCTGATATATTCCGTGATCAGATAATCTCCTGCCTGCGTCACATAAGTCAGATACGATTCGCTTTCCAGCACAGCAACCAGTTCTTCACTCTCCAAAGCATATACTTTAGGAGCTTCATGAAGCGATGAAGCCACGCGGTATCTGTCCGTATAAAATTCCTCATATAAATCGGTATCCGGCGCCTCTTTCCGCTCCTCTGATATCAGACTCCCATCCTCCGCGCTGTAACAGCGTACCGTCCCATCATACCAGATGACTTCCAGATATGCCTCATCCTCCCGTTTTCTGTATTGCTGATCATAGATATACTCCGCATCCGGCAGCACTGTCTCCATCAGAAGATCACCGGCGATATCATAGATGCGGAATCCCCGATAATCAAAAAGCATTACCGTCTTCTCATCCTGACTGATCCGAGCCTCGCTATGTTCATAATGCGCATCATAAGACAGTAACGTAGCGTCTTCATGGTTTTCCAATCCAATCAGATAAAATGCAGGTTCATTCCGATTGCCAACCACCGCATAATCCTCCAGCATAACCGTAAAATCGCAGTTCTCAGAAGCCGCTTCTGCAGCCATAAGATTTGCGCCGCTGTCATAGAACGAATAACAATTATTATCCGTCGCAACAATGCAATATTCTTTTCCGGCGGAAAATCCCGTAATATTTACATCCTTCGTATAAGCAAGTTCCACTTCTTCCATTGTCTCTGAATCAAACCTTACCAACAGGTTCGCATTGGAAAGATAAATATTTTCATGATCAGTCTGCACATGAAAATCATCCTGTGATTCCATCATGCCGATATATTCCACTCTCTCCAGATCAACAATTCCAAAAAAAGTGTCGCCGCTTTTATTGGCAGCATATGTAAAATAACCGCCGCTAAATCCACCCTCAAAATGCTGATAGTCAGATTCATCATAGATGATGATGTCATCATCCTCCGACAGCAGGTCAAAAATCCTAAGTCCGCCATCTGAAAAGCTTGCCGCCAGCATTGTACCATTTTCATTTAATGCAAAGATACTGTCCCGTGCATCTGCAAATATATCATTGACCGGGACATCCAGAANNCGCTTACCGCCAAAAGAACACTCTGCCGCAACGCTGCCATCCGCTGCACAATAAATCACCGCATGATCAGCCGTCCTATCCACTGCCGCAACCATCTTCCTGTCTTGCGAAAGACTCAGCATCGTCGCCGTCTCTCCACTCCAAAGGATCTCCCGATGCTCAAGATCATATGCTGTAATCCCTCCATCTCCCGCATATATAAGTGTATCCTCATCAACAAATACAACATCCGATAAAGCAGATTCCTGTATTCTTAATGCAGTAATCCTCTCGTTAGTTTCTGCTTCATATACCGCCATCTCATAANNGAAGCCACGATTTTAAATGGCGCTGCCGGGAGCTCCGTTCTGCCCAATAACTTATATCCATCGGACAAATCATATACTCCAAGTGCATCCGTCAAAGCTTTCTGCGCCTCCGCCGTAACCGGTGCGTTAAAGATATTTCCATCCTCCGGAATGGCCTGCAGCGCCAGTTCTATCGCCCCGGATATGTCCCCTTTCGCGAGCGCATTGGCTGAATATTCCGCAAGAGCAAGAGCATNNCATTTTGCCGCTGTTCCAGTTGTTTTAACCCGACAAATGCAGCTGTGCCGCCTGTCAAAAACAACAGGGACAGCATGACCGCGACCGTCGTCATACGTCTCTTATGTCGTACTACCCGGGCGTCACGCCTATGAAGCTGCCTGAATGCATCCAGCATTTCTTCCGCTGTCTGATATCGCTTCTCCGGATACGGTGACATTGCTTTTTGCAGAATAAGCGATACCGCAGGACTGCAATATTTTGCATCTAACGGCACCACCTCCCGTGCATTCTGTGCAGGTCTTGTCCCGGACAACAGATGGTACAGCGTGGCGCCAAGACTATAAATATCTGAACGCACATCCAGCAGCATGCCCCCTTTTTTTCCGCTGCCTGTTCCTGTTTTCCCCATAATCCTGCTCTTGGCAATAGAACTTCCGGATTCTGCAAGCGTCTCCTGAGCTTCTGACTGCAGACCGCTGTCATCCGTAAGCGTCTCGTCTTCATCCGTCTGTGTCTCATCATTATCCGTCTGTGTCTCATCTTCAGACACATTCCTTCTTTTCACATCTGAACCGGACAGCACACCTACTGCCGCTGCTTTATTCTGCAAAAGATAATCTGCGTTATAATGCTCCGGTGAAGCATATCCCCGGCTGAATCCTACCTTTA
>DLOQ01000010.1:0-903 GCA_002479655.1 Lachnospiraceae bacterium UBA7480 | reverse complement strand
GGATACCATATGGCGGCTGACTGTGAAGATATTGCAGCGCCTCCAGCAGCTGGCACGCCCAGCGGATAACCTGTGCCTGCTCCAATTTTTGTCCCCGTGCAAGGATTTTATCAAGGCTTTCTCCCTCGATATAATCCATAATGGTATAAACCACACCATCTTCCTGCACAAAATCATACACCTGAGGAATATACGTCTGGCTTAATCCCTTTAACAGATCAACCTCTCTGCGTAATACCTCTGTCGCAGTAGTCAGCTTACGCTTGTCCGCTTTAAGAACCACCTGTTTATTCAGGCGTTGGTGACGTCCGAGATAGACGATCCCTCCGCCGCCCGAACCTATTTCATATTGTATTTCATAAAGTCCTGCAACCACCTGAGACATTGCTTGTTCCAAATCCCCTTCCTGCATTGTTTTATATACCTTGCTTTACACAGGCTTTCCGTATTCCTGCTCCAACTTATTTTTTATTTTACGTCCGGTTATAGAAAATATAATAATGAATACCACAGCCAGAACTACAGCCAGTGCCATAACCGCAATACCCCCGTATAATATTTTTTCACTCAGCAATAAATCTTTCATTCCTATCCCCTCTCTGTTTATTCTTCTACGGGATCTTCCGCCTCACTGCCAAAGCTTCTTCCGCCCGTTTTTCTTAAGATTGGCTANNTTAAAGCGGGACGCACGCCGTAGTCAATACCCACGCCGTCGCCGTAGTAGTTGACTATGCCACCGCCGTGAACTCCCGCCACATTGTTACTACTGCTACCGGGCGAGCGTAGCCACCACAAACCACTGCCTATGGCATAATTCATATCGTGACCATAGTTATCCAGAGCAAACTGTGCATCCTCTTCCGAATAGGTATATACTCCTTCTGCAGCTGCATATGCCGTCGG
>DLOQ01000082.1:9373-9887 GCA_002479655.1 Lachnospiraceae bacterium UBA7480 | reverse complement strand
CTTGACTAAATAGGGAGGAAGATTTAATGGAGAACAAACAAAATGGCGTAAAGGCATCATTCGGTCTTGGACAAAAAATCATAATTTCGATGCTGGCTATGCAGATCGTTGTTATGACAATTCTTTCCATCATGGTAATCAAAAGCATTACAAAGGATACCAGAGAAAGCACGATCAACAGCATGAATACGATCGTTCAGGAACGCAGCCAGATTATCATGAATTACGTCAAAGAGGCAGAGGGAACGCTCACCGCGTACAGTCGGGCGGGAGAGATTCTGGACATTATGAAAAATCCGGAGGATCCGGCAGTAGTTGCCGCGGCGCAGAGCTATACGGAAACATTTTCGGGTGATGTTGACAATCTGGAGGGTTTATATGCCAGTGAATGGGATACCCATGTACTTGCCCATACCAATGCGGCAGTAGTCGGTATCACTACAAGAACAGGTGACGCGTTGGCGGCGCTGCAGAATTCCATGCTTGCGGCGAACGGTGTATATAATACCGGTAT
>DLOQ01000082.1:0-9295 GCA_002479655.1 Lachnospiraceae bacterium UBA7480 | reverse complement strand
GGATAATCTGACAATGGATGGAATGAATAACGCTACTTACCGTATGGTCAACGTATCAAACGGTACATTTATCTTCCATGATGATGAAGAAATGGTTGCGGCGCCCGCAGAGGAAGAATATATAATCGAGCTGTGTGCGCAATTGCAGGATGTGACAGAAGATACAAGCGGATATATAGAATATGAACAAGACGGAGAGAAATATATTGCGTCTTATTATTACATGGCGGAACATAACTGGCTGTTCTTTGTATCAGATAACCAGGAAGAGATCTTTGCTTCTGCCAATCGCCTGACTACTACAATGATCGTATTTTGCGTTGCGGCGCTGGTTGTATTGATCGTCGTTTCCTTTGTTATTGTAGGTCAGATACTGAAACCTATGAAGTCTATTGAAGGCGGTATTGTATCCCTTCAGGAACTGAATATTGCCGAAAATAAAGAGATCCAGAAGTACAGCAGCAGAAATGATGAGATTGGAAGTATTGCCAATGCGACAGATACCTTGATATATTCCCTGCAGGAAATAACAGGTACGTTGAAAAAGTGCGGCGTTACTTTGGAAGACAAAGCGGAACATCTGCATGGTTCTTCTTCAAAGATGGTAGAGGATGTCATGGATAATATGGCTACAACAGAGGAATTGTCTGCTGCGTTGGAAAGCACCAATTCCATCGTAACGAATGTAAATTCTGAGATTAAAAATATCAATTTTGTAGTGCAAAATATTCTTGAGAGTGTTTCGGGTTCCGTAAAATCCAGCAATTCCGTTATCGGAAGTGTACAGGATATGCAGACCAAAGCGGATTATGCATATAAGAACGGGCAGGATACGCTGGATCAGACAAAAAGCTCCGTGGACAACGCGCTCTGCAGCTTGAGCAGCCTTACCAAAATCAATGAGCTGGCATCAGAAATTCTTAATATTGCCGGACAGACCAATCTGCTGTCATTAAATGCTTCCATTGAGGCCGCAAGAGCCGGTGAGGCAGGACGTGGTTTTGCCGTTGTTGCGGAAGAAATAGGAAATTTGGCGGAAACATCCCGTAATATGGCATCCAGTATTCAGGCGATCTGTAATGAGACTGATGACAGTATTACAGCTGTTAATAACTGCTTTAGTTCCATTATAGATTTTATGGAGAAGGAAGTTGTGGATCAGTTTAAAGATTTTGCAGAGAGATCTGAGGATAACAATGTTTCTGTGAATAATATCAGGGAACAGCTTTCTGAGGTCAATAAGTCTGTTAAGACATTGGAAGCTTCTGTCAAACAGATTTCCGATAATGTTGCTGAGGTAAACAATATCACAGAGGAAAACCATCTCGCGATCAATACCATTGTTGAAAAGAACGAGTGCATCGCGCAGATCGCAGATACGGTTCAGGATGAGGCGGAACAAAATAAAAAGCTGGCACAGGAACTGGAAGAATTGATCGGCAGGTTTAAATATTAGAGCCGTGTATCCGTTTTGAAGGATGTGGAATATTGACTGAGTTTTTTGGAATATCATATCGAAAGGAGTGCAATCATTGAATGGCACTGAAAGCGAAATACATCAATGAAAATACAAAATGGCAGGATCTGACGGAAGGCTTACAGATCTATGAACCGGCTACTTCTGCGCTGGTGGAGACCGGAGAGTGGAGGAGCCGGACACCTGAATTTATCGAGGAGAATTGTAAGCAGTGCCTTTTGTGCGTTCCCTATTGTCCGGACAGCTGTATCCCTGTGGTGGATGGCAAGAGAAGGGCATTTGACCTGATGCACTGCAAGGGATGCGGTATCTGTGAAAAGGCATGCCCATTCCATGCAATCAGGATGAAGGAAGGAAAGTAAGAAAGGTATGGTGAATGTAATGGGAATAAAGAACAGAATGTCAGGCAATGAAGCGGTTGCATATGCGATCAGGCAGATCAATCCGGATGTCATGCCGGCATTTCCGATTACGCCTTCGACAGAGATCCCGCAGTTTGTGTCCAATATGATTGCCAATGGCGAGGTAGATACGGAATTTATCCCGGTGGAAAGCGAGCACAGCGCGATGAGCGCGGCGATGGGTTCTGAAGCGGCGGGCGCAAGGACGATTACGGCAACGTCCTCCTGTGGCCTGGCGTTAATGTGGGAGATGCTTTATGTCACGGCATCTTCAAGACTGCCGTTGGTTATGACGGTAGTCAACCGTGGACTGACCGGACCTCTGAATATCAATGCGGAACATTCCGACAGCATGGGAGCAAGGGATTCCGGTTGGGTCCAGATCTACGCAGAAAATAATCAGGAGGTCTATGATAATCTGATACAGGCATACCGGATTGCGGAACATGCGGATGTGAAGCTTCCGGTGATGATTTGTCAGGATGGATTTATCACCAGCCATGCCGTGGAAAATATCGAACTGATGGAAGATGAACCGGTAAAGGAGTTTGTGGGCAGCTATGAGCCGGAGCATTACCTGCTGAATCAGAATGAAGTGATGGCGCTTGGTCCCTATGCGACGTCGCCATATTGTATGGAAGCAAAGCGGGCGCAGGCACAGGCGATGATGAATGCAAAACAGGTGATCCTGGATGTGGCAAAGGAATATGCAGCCATTTCGGGCAGAGCTTATGGATTTTTTGAAGAATACAGATCTGAGGATGCTGATTATGTGATCGTTGCGATCGGCTCCGCCTGTGGAACGATCAAGGACGCGGTGGACCGGCTGCGTCAGAAGAAAGTGAAAGCAGGATTGATCAAAGTCAGGGTATTTCGGCCGTTTCCGGGAGAGGAGCTTGCGAAAGCTCTTGCATCTGCCAAGGCTGTTGCTATCCTGGACCGCTGTGAGAGCTATAGCGGCCACGGAGGACCTCTGGGCGCAGAGCTGAGGGCGGCGATGTATGAGAATAAGAATACGGCGGAAGCGATCAATATCGTATATGGACTTTCGGGCCGCGACCTTACGGTGGAGGATGCTGAAGGAGTCTATGAAAGGCTTTCCAAGATCGCAAAGGAAGGCGTGACGGACAGGCAGTACACCTATTTGGGGCTGCGAGAATAAGTATGAGAAGAGTTTCTAATTGCCTTCGGCAATTTTGCTTGCAGCAAGGGGCTGCTAGATTGAAAAATCCAAGATTTTTCAATCGGGAGAAACTCTAAATCTCATACAGAAGAACGCAAGAACGGCGTTCTTCTCATGGATTGGGAAAGGATTAAGGTTATCATCATGGCTGTTTCATTTGATTTCAAGGAAATACAGGAAAGAGAGGAACGTCTTGCGCCGGGGCACAGGATGTGCGCGGGCTGCGGCGGCACGATTGCGGTAAGAAATGTTTTAAAGGCGCTGCATCCGGGAGATAAGGCTGTTGTAGGCAATGCCACGGGCTGTCTGGAGGTATCGACCTATATGTATCCTTATACGGCATATCAGGACAGCTATGTTCACAGCGCGTTTGAAAATGCGGGCGCAACCTTAAGCGGCGTGGAGACGGCGTACCGCGTTCTGAGAGAAAAAGGGAAAGTCACGGAGGATTATAAGTTTATCACCTTTGGCGGAGACGGAGGGACTTATGATATTGGTCTTCAATCCCTGTCGGGAGCGATGGAACGAGGGCATGATATGGTATATGTGTGCTATGATAACGGCGCATATATGAATACGGGAACACAGCGTTCTTCGGCAACTCCGATGTATGCGGATACGACGACAACGCCTTCCGGAACGAAGTCGGCAGGGAAACCGCAGTATCGTAAGGACTTGGCTGCTATCATGGCGGCGCACAGGATCCCTTATGTCGGACAGACGACCTTTATCGGCAATATGAAAGATCTTTATGAGAAGTCGGAGAGAGCGATCTATACGGAAGGACCGGCATTTTTAAATATCATGGCGCCCTGTCCGAGAGGCTGGCGTTATGAGGCGCCGGATATCATCGATATCTGTAAGTCCGCAGTGGAGACATGCTACTGGCCGTTGTTTGAAGTGATTGAAGGAAAATGGATCTTAAATTATCGTCCTAAGAATAAACTTCCGATAGAAGATTTCTTAAAGCGTCAGGGAAGGTTTCGGCATCTGTTTAAACCGGGCAATGAATATCTGATCGAGGCGTTCCAGAAGGAAGTCGATCTGCGGTGGACGCAGCTTCTGGAGCAGTGTGAGGGCGGATGCTGATCCGGCGATATTAAGATAAATATATGAGGTGCAGTTACCGGAGACAGAAAATGAAAGATGCAGAAGGGATGAAAGTGATATCATGATACCTCAGGATCCAAACTTAATGTACAGTTATCTGAATATGAAGCTTAGGGATTTTTATCCCAGTCTCGAAAGTCTGTGCGAAGACATGGATATCGATCAGACAGCATTGATGGCGGGGCTGGAGGCCGCCGGATATACGTATGATGCGGAACATAATCGTATTACGGATATATAGTGTGGAACATGAATATCGTTTTTAAAAATGAACAGATAGAAGGGAGAAGTAATCTCAATGGGAGCATTTAAGCGGATCTTTATGGTTATTAATCCCAATGCAGGAGTCAAAAAAAAGGTCAATACATTGTGTGATATCGTGAATGTTTTTGCGGATCATGGATATGAAACGATCGTCAGTTATACCAGAAAGTCCGGTGACGCTGCGGCGCTTGTGGAGGAGCATGCGGATGATCAGATTGATATGATCGTATGCATGGGCGGTGACGGTACGTTGAATGAAGCATTGAGCGGGGCAAGGAAGATCGGCTGGAAAAAACCTGTCGGATACATCCCGGCAGGATCTACCAATGATTTTGCAGCCAGTCTGGGACTCCCGTCGGAACCGAAGGAAGCTGCGGAGCAGATCATGGAGGGAACGCCGAGAAGGCTGGATCTTGGAATATTTAATGGCAGGACATTTGTCTATACGGCATCCTGCGGACTGTTTACCAGAACTTCTTACGAGACGCCTCAGAAGTTTAAGAACAGGCTGGGGCATCTGGCGTATATTTTGGAGGGTGTGAAAGACCTTACGCAGTTTACGCCCATTTATATGAAGATTGACACGGGAGAAGAAATATATGAGGGAGAGTTTATCCTGACGGCAGTCTGCAACACATTCTCTTTGGGAGGCGTCATGAGCTTGGATAATGGAGAGATCGATCTGGGGGATGGATTGTATGAGATCCTTATGATCAGGCAGCCTAAGGATATTATACAAATGAATGAAGCGGTGAAGGCTTTATATGAACAAAATTTTGATCATGATCTGGTGAATCTTGTCAAGGTTAGAAAAGCGAAGATCATATGTCCCTCAAAAGAGGACTGGTCCTTGGACGGTGAACGGGGAGAAGGTCAGGAGATCAATGAATTTGAAGTGGTCAGCGGGGGAATGAAACTGATTTATTGATTTAAAATTAAATCATACGGGAGGGATGGCATATGAAACTGACATTTGTTGGAGCTACGCATGAAGTGACAGGAAGCTGTCATTATCTGAATGCGGCGGGAAAGCATATCCTGCTGGATTACGGTATGGAGCAGGGGATCAATTATTTTGAAAATGTTGATCTGCCTGTGGATGAGGGGCAGATCGATTATGTGTTATTGTCCCATGCACATGTAGATCATTCGGGATTACTGCCGCTATTGTATGCCAGAGGCTTCCGGGGCCAGATCATTGCCACGGATGCAACGGTAGATCTCTGCAGCATTATGCTTCGTGACTGCGCGCATATCCAGATGCAGGAGGCGGAGTGGAAGAACAGAAAGGCAAAGCGGAGCGCCGGAGCAGCCCAGGCGGAGCCTTTATATACCATGGAGGATGCGGACGGGGCGATCAAAAGGCTTGTGCCGGTGCATTACGATGAAACGGTTGATCTGTGTGAAGGGATCAAAGTGCGTTTTAAGGATGTAGGTCATCTTCTCGGTTCAGCCAGCATTGAGGTCTGGGCGACGGAGGACGGAGTAACAAAGAAGATCGTCTTTTCCGGAGATATCGGCAATAAAAAACATACCCTAATCAAGGATCCGAGCTATGTGGATGGCGCTGATTATGTAATTATGGAATCCACTTACGGCAACCGTTACCATACGGCGGAACGTCCGGATTATGTGACAGAGCTTGCGGGTATTATAAGGACTACGCTGGATCGCGGCGGCAATGTGGTGATCCCTTCGTTTGCCGTGGGCAGGACGCAGGAGATGCTGTACTATATCCGTGAGATCAAGGAAAAAAATCTGATCGCGGAAGATTTTCCGGTGTATGTAGATAGTCCGCTGGCTGTGGAAGCGACAGGGGTATTTCAGAAGAATATTGCAGGCTGTTTTTCGGACGAGGCAATGGCATTGGTGAAGAGGGGAATCAATCCTTTGACTTTTCCCAATCTTCATTTAAGCATTACCAGTGAGGAATCTAAATTGATCAACTTTGATGAAGAACCTAAGGTGATCATTTCCGCTTCCGGTATGTGCGAGGCGGGACGTATCCGCCATCACCTCAAACATAATCTCTGGAGACCGGAATGTACGATCCTGTTTGTCGGTTATCAGGCTGTCGGAACATTGGGACGTAATATTGTGGAGGGAGCCGATGAAGTGAAGCTTTTTGGCGAGCCGATCGATATCCGGGCGGAGATCGCCCAGCTCCCGGGTATGTCGGGTCATGCGGATAAGAACGGTTTGATCGAATGGCTGCAGGCGATCGGAGAAAAACCGCAGAGGGTATTTGTGGTACATGGGGATGATGAATCTTCCAAAGACTTTGCGGAGTATATCAGTACGGAGTACGGCTATCACTCCTATGCACCCTATAGCGGAACCAGATTTGATCTTTTGGCGGATGCTTTTGAGTACGAAGCGGCTCCTATTGCAGTCAGGAAGAAGACTGCCCGTGCCTCTGATGTATTTGCCAGACTGCTTGCTGCAGGTCAGCGTCTGCTTGCTGTTATCCGTCGTAACGAAGGCGGCGCAAATAAAGATCTTGCAAAATTTGCGGATCAGGTCAACTCTCTGGCGGATAAGTGGGACAGATAAGAAATCTTAGGGAAACGCTGATTTAATCAGTGTTTCCTTAGATGCTATTTTGTCGGTTTATAGGGCGCATCCGCAGGATATCCGCCCTTTAGCTTCTGCATCCCGCGCTGGATGGCATCCTTGGAGTTTTTCCAGTCGGCATCTTTATATCGGTAATCAAATTTTTCAACCATCCAGTCTACATCCTCCTGCATGCGGTCAAGATTTTGCTGCATCAGGGGGATTATTATTTCATAAAAGGCAGACAAAGATCCGGCGGACAGTTTTTTGTCAGCGCCTTCGCACAGGTCGGCAAAATGCGGCAGACAGAACCCCTTNNTCTTGTTTCTGAATTCCTCATCCTTTTCAAACATAACAAAAAAGGTGTCAATGTAGCAGACGTATATTTCCTTCATGCGGCTGCAGATATAACAGGAGTCTTCCTTGGTATGTACCCATTCCGCCAGGGGATTCCTGCCGGAGTTTTTCTTTAAGAGCTTATCGGAAAGGCTGATTTTAGCCGGCTGGTAATTTTGGGTAACAGACTGAAATTCGCTGCGCATTTTCACATAATGGGTTTTTAAGATCCATGCATTGCCCAGCGTGTTGCCATAGTCAAACATTTTTTTGAAATGTGTCCGGCAGAAGCCTTCCTGATCCGTCATACCGCGGACATCGCTCTCCATATAAGAGGCGCTGGAGCCTAAGGCAAAGTCCAGCATATCCTGCTCTAGGGAACGCTCCACAAAGCATAGAGGACACTCGTCTTGGGCATTGACGGCATCATTAAGTGGGATGGTGTAGAGTTTTTCTTTCATAAAAATATCCATGCCTTTCCGCAACCTGCGAATTATTATTTCATATAGTATAGCATAAGAAAAAATCACGGTCAAACCCACGCTTTTGAAAAAAAATATATGCAATCTTTGTCTTGCAATTCCTCATAGCTGTGATAAAATAGGAATAATTAACAATTTAATGAGGATGAAGAATATATGAAAGATTCGTATATGGAATATATGGTTCGCAAAAAAATCACTGTTAAAGATCATTTAATCAGGATATCAATGATCGTGCTGACAGTCTTTTTTTTCTCACTTTCCATTGTGATACAGCCTTCTCTGATCGTTGCGGGTATTCTGGCTGCTATCGCTTATTTTGTTGTATTTCCAAGTACGGATTTAGAATATGAATACCTGTATTGTGATAAGCAGATTACAGTGGACAAGATCATGGCGCAGAGAAAACGGAAGCAGGCCGCTGTCTACGATACGGATAAGATCGAGCTTTTGGCGCCGGCTAATTCTTTCCGTTTGAAAGCATTTGAGCATCGTACATTAAAGGAGGTTCCCTTGTGGAGTCTGAAGGAAGATGATCATGTGCCCTATGTCATGATCTATGAGGGGAATCAGAAGGTTATACTTGATCTGCCTGCGGAGTTTGTGAAGCTGGTTCAAAATGCTGCACCCAGGAAGGTATATTTTGATTAAATAAAATATAAAGTGGCTGACAAAGCAGAACAGGAGGAGAAAAATGGGACAGATTATGAAGGAAGGCATTACGTTTGACGACGTTCTCTTGGTGCCGGGGTATTCTGAAGTCATTCCCAATCAGGTAGATCTATCAACTTATCTGACGAAGAAGATCCGATTGAATATCCCTATTATGAGCGCAGGAATGGATACCGTGACCGAACACCGCATGGCGATCGCCATGGCAAGACAGGGCGGTATCGGTATTATTCATAAAAATATGTCCATTGATGAACAGGCGGAAGAAGTAGACAAGGTAAAACGTTCGGAGAATGGCGTTATCACAGACCCATTTTCCTTATCTCCGGAGCATACTCTCGCAGATGCCGATGCATTGATGGCGAAATACAGGATTTCCGGCGTACCGATCACGGAAGGAAGAAAACTGGTCGGCATCATTACCAATCGCGATCTGAAGTTTGAAAAAGATTTTTCCAAAAAGATCAGAGAGTCTATGACCAGTGAAAATCTGGTAACTGCCAAGGAAGGCATTACGTTGGAGGATGCCAAAAATATTCTGGCTGCATCCCGCAAGGAAAAACTTCCGATTGTAGATGAAGATTTTAATTTAAAAGGACTTATTACGATCAAGGATATTGAAAAGGCGATCAAATATCCGCTGGCTGCCAAGGATGACAAGGGACGGCTGCTCTGCGGCGCCGGNNCCGCTAATGTTCTGGAGCGTGTGGATGCGCTGGCTAAGGCAGGCGTGGATGTGATCGTGCTGGATTCCGCGCATGGTCATTCCGCCAATGTGCTTAATTGTATCAAGATGATCAAGGAAAAATATCCCGAG
>DLOQ01000149.1 GCA_002479655.1 Lachnospiraceae bacterium UBA7480 | reverse complement strand
CATGGTGGAGGTGGCATAATGCTGATTGCCGCAGCCGCCGCGTCCTCCGCTTAAGATCTTATATTTCCGGCAGTCCCCGGACATATCGATAATGACGCGATCCGTATCAGCTTCTTTGACTACCGTGCCTCTGGGGACTTTAATAATGCAGTCTTCTCCGTCTTTCCCGCGGCAGTTGCGTTTTCCGCCGTTCTCGCCATTGCCCGCGGCATATTTTCTTTTATGTTTAAAATCAATCAGCGTATTTAATCCGTCATCTACAACAAGATATACGTCTCCGCCGCGTCCCCCGTCTCCGCCGTCAGGACCGCCGTCCGGCACATACTTTTCCCTGCGGAACGATACATGTCCGTCCCCGCCTTTACCGCTGCTGATAATGATCCTTGCGCGATCTGCAAACATATAGTTACTATCCCTCTCTCATGATGATTAATAAAGCCCCAAGCAATAGGCTTGAGGCTTCATGAAAACTTATTTTTCAACCGGATATACAGATGCCTGTTTCTTGTCGCGGCCTTTTCTTTCAAATCTCAAAACGCCGTCCACAGTAGCAAATAATGTATCATCGCCTCCGCGTCCTACATTGACGCCGGGATGAATCTTTGTTCCACGCTGTCTGTATAAGATATTGCCGGCCTTTACAAACTGTCCGTCAGCTCTCTTTGCGCCTAATCTTTTTGCTTCGGAATCACGACCGTTCTTAGTAGAACCAACTCCCTTTTTATGAGCAAAAAACTGAAGGTTCAATCTGATCATGGGTTTATACCTCCTTTATTATTAACTCAGCATATGCGCTGCCGTATTCTTCGATTACGCCCCGTATCCCAAGGAGCATCGCGTCAATCAGCAGTGCCGCTTCCTTTGATGCTGCATCCGGAAAAATCACCTTCATCTCACCGTCCGCCTCATCCGTAGTTACTGTCAGTTTACAGTCTGTCAGCGCGTCAATGGCATTGACCGTATTGATCACCAGCATGGATAACGCCGCGCAGACGATATCCTTTCCATACTCGTCATATCCCGCATGACCGCTGCAAGTAAATCCGACATATTCCTTCTTTCTGTTTTTCATTGCTATTACAGAAACCATCACATAAGCCCTTAATTATGCATTGATCTTATCAATCTTAACCTGGGTGTATGCTTGTCTATGACCATTCTTTTTGTGGTAGCCGGATTTTCTCTTATACTTATACACGATTACCTTTTTAGCTTTTCCCTGATTCATTACAGTTGCAGATACAGACGCTTTCGCAGCATCCTTGCCAACCTTTAATGAGCCATCGGAAACAGCAACTACCTGGTCAAATGTCACAGTATCTCCGGCTTCAGCTGCCAGCTTCTCAACTCTGATGATATCGCCTTCTGAAACCTTATACTGCTTTCCACCTGTTGCAATAATTGCGTACATGGTTGCACCTCCTATTACATTACTCGCTAACTTCGGTGATCTGCGCACAGATACTTAAACCTCATTAAGCGGCATACCCATAGATGATAACATGTTATCCATTTTATGTCAAGCAGAAAACTTCATTCTTCCTCGCTTTTCTCCCCTTTTTTCACCTGCATTCCAAGCAAGCCCTCCAAACAGATACTCATAAAATTCTCCCGGAAATGATTTCCGGGAGAATCCTGTACTTACTTTATCTGTTTGATACATCCTGCAAGGCCGTCTTACAGATCGCTCATCAGCTTATTCTTATAATTAGAATATTCCTCATTGGTAATGATATCTGCCTGATTGAGCTTCATCAGCATATTAACCTTCTTCTGGAATTCATCCATATCCGCATATGGTGAAAATACATCCTTGATCAGCTCAGACTTCTTCGCATCATAATCATCCTGAAAGATCAAGCCGGAAGTCTTTGCTACCATGTAGAATTTCATACGGAGAACATAATCTTCTACAATGCTGATATCCTTTAACAGCTCTACCTTCTTACCATGGAAATCCAGTTCCGTGATCCAGCCTTTTTCCTTCAGCTTCATAACACGCTCGGCTTTCGACTTGAAGGATGCCTCATCATAAACCTGCATAGCCATAACATCTGCCGTCAGCTTCTGCTGCTTCTCTTTATATTCCGCATCTGACACACAGCCTGCCGTAACCATGGGCGGCCACTTGGCAAGTTTCATATCAAGCGCATCAATACTGTCAGATGCCTTAGGATCCAGAAGCGCTTTCAACTCTTTGATATCATTATCATATTCAGATGCCGGAATCATCTCCGCATCGCGAAGAATCGGCATCTTCTGCAGCTTCAGGCAGAACAGGTCATTGGAATCCATCGGATTATATGCAACAGAATCCAAAATTTTCTGTTTCTTTTCATTATACTCCGTTTCCGCAATCAGCTCACTCATAAGAATGATCGGAAGCTTAGTCATATTCTCTTTAAATACATTCAGATCCTTTACATCTACCGCAAAGCATTCGTCAATGATCTGATTCTTATTTGATTCAAATTCCGCATCCGAGAGCATTCCGGATTTTTTCATGACAAAGATCTTCTGGATCTTATCACAGAATGCGCCAAGTCCCTTTTCGTCACAAATCAGCTTTAACTTTTTCTCTTTGTACTCATCATCGGAACACATACCCGATTCATGCATGATATCCAGCTTCTTCAACTTCTGCTCATAAGACTCTTTATTTGCTTTAGGCGCAGGCGCTGCTGGAGCAGGAGCTGCAGGTGCTGGTGCCGCAGGTGCAGGAGCTGCC
>DLOQ01000089.1 GCA_002479655.1 Lachnospiraceae bacterium UBA7480 | reverse complement strand
CGCTGCTGACCATGCCGGAAGTATCCTGCTTGTCAATCGCAATCTTTCCATTCGGGAGCCGTACTGCCACTGCATACGAATTTTTATTTTTCATCATGATTCCTTCCAGAACCGCCTGCCCGCCGATCCCGGAATAACATCTTTTTTTCTTCTTTGCCAAAGTTTTACTTCCATTCCTTTCCGTATACATTACGCAAAAAAGGTTGAGATAATCACTACCTCAACCTTCCCTTCTCATACCGCTGTCCTATGCTTCGATTCCGTATTTTTTATTGAACTTATCAATACGTCCACGAGCCTTAGTAGCTTTCTGCTGTCCTGTATAGAACGGATGGCATTTGGAACAGATTTCAACATGCAGTTCCTTTTTTGTTGAGCCTGTCACAAATGTATTGCCACAGTTACAGGTTACCGTTGCCTGATAATACTCAGGATGAAGTCCTTCTTTCATAATATTCACCTCTCTATGCTTTCTTCATTTTATACCAATCATCAAAAATACAGCTTGTTTATTGTAGCATACTATTATTTTCTATGCAAGCACTTTTCATAAAATCTGCATTTTTTAAAATTGTGTCTTTAATAAAAATGTGTTTTTTTGACCATATGGACAAATTCTGCATTATTTCTGGTCTTTGCAAACATATCAAGTATCCGGTCAACCGCTTCCTCCGGGCGCACGCTGTTGACTGCCTTACGGATTATGCTGATAGCTTCATATTCTTCTGTTGATAATAACAAATCTTCTCTTCGGGTGCTTGACTTAGGAATGTCAATCGCCGGAAAGATGCGCTTTTCAGAAAGCTTTCGGTCAAGCACCATTTCCATATTGCCTGTCCCCTTAAATTCCTCATAAACCACATCATCCATCTTGCTGCCGGTATCCACCAGCGCTGTCGCAAGGATCGTAAGGCTGCCCCCTTCGCGCATATTTCTTGCTGCGCCAAAAAACCGCTTCGGCATATGTAATGCCGCCGGATCAAGACCGCCGGAAAGGGTACGTCCGCTGGAAGGGATTACCTGATTATAAGCCCTTGTCAATCGTGTGATGGAATCCAGCAGGATAATAACATCCTTTTTATACTCCACCAGACGCCTTGCCCTCTCAATCACCATCTCGGAAACTCTTTTGTGATGCTCCGGCGTCTCATCAAAGGTAGAATAGATCACCTCTACATTAGGTCCTTCCACTTCTTCCTTCATATCCGTAACTTCCTCAGGTCGCTCATCAATCAAAAGGATAATCATATGCATACCCGGGTTGGATCTTTTCACTGATTTTGCAACATCCTTTAATAATGTTGTCTTACCGGCCTTCGGCGGGGATACGATCATACCTCTCTGCCCTTTGCCGACAGGACTGATCAGATCCATGATCCTCATGGAAATCGGCGCTCCCGGCGCTTCCAGCTGTATCCTCTCATTAGGAAAGATCGGCGTCATATCTTCAAAATTACACCGTTTTGAAGCTTCCTCCGGCAGCAGCCCATTTACCGTTTTCAGGTACAACAGCGCAGCAAATTTTTCATTCTGCGTCTTGATTCTGGTATTACCCGTAACATAATCCCCTGTTCTCAAACCAAACCGCCTGATCTGACTGGGCGCCACATAAACGTCATTCTCACCGGGCAGAAAATTTTCACAGCGGATGAATCCAAATCCATCCTGCATAACCTCCAGGATACCGCTGGCGGTACGCCCGCTGTCCAGCTCTGCAAGCTCCTCTTTTGAAAGCGTCAAAGCGTCAAACTGCTGTTTTTTCTGCGGTTTTACTTCTTCTTTTGTCTCTTCCTTTTGCTCGCTTTCTTTTTGCGCAGCTTCTTTTTGCATAGCTTCTTTTTGCGTAGCTTCTTTTTGACCTTCTTCCTCTTCCTTGTCCTTTTCCAGCATGGCGTTCACAATGTCCGCTTTCTTCATACCGGGAATGATCTTGATTCCCCGGTTCTTTGCCATCTCCTTCAAATCGGCAAGATAAATGGATTCATAGCGCTCCCTCATCATACTTATTAGATCCTTTCTTTAATTTATTAGATTAAAACATCAACATCCATCTTCAAATATCCAAAACATATTGGGGGTTTTTTTAGAAGTAAAACGAATGATAACAATAATCTGTCATTTGCTGACCATAGATATTATACACCATATTTAAAAAAAAGCAAATACTTTTTATATTGCAACCGATACTTTTTAATGTTACTATGGTTGAAGAGATCATATCATCTAAGGAAAGCGAGGCACACAGCCATGACAACACAGGAAAAAGCACTACAACTCCATGAAGAATGGAAAGGCAAATTAAACACCGTATCTAAAACACCGGTTAAATCAAGAGAAGCGCTTGCGCTTGCTTATACCCCCGGCGTCGCGGAACCCTGCAAAAAGATTGCAGAAAATAAGGAAGATGTTTATAAATATACGATCAAGGGAAATACGATCTTAGTCGTTTCCGACGGAAGCGCAGTTCTCGGTCTTGGCAATATCGGNNGGCAAAGCAGTCCTGTTTAAGGAGTTCGGCGGCGTCAATGCCGTTCCCATCTGTCTGGACACGCAGGACACCGAAGAGATCATCAAGGCTGTCACATGGCTTGCACCCGGATATGGCGGCATCAATCTGGAAGATATCAGCGCGCCAAGATGTTTTGAAATAGAAGAACGTTTAAAAGCGACTTTAAATATTCCGGTATTTCACGACGACCAACACGGCACCGCCATCGTCGTACTTGCTGCCCTGATCAACTCTTTGAAAATCGTCGGCAAAAAAGCCGCCGACTGCAAGGTAGTCATCAACGGTGCAGGCGCAGCAGGCGTTGCGATTGCGAAGCTCTTATTAAATTACGGATTTGTCAACGTCATCCTGTGCAACAGCAAAGGCGTTGTTGTCAAAGGATCACCCCGGCTGAACTGGATGCAGGAAAAAATGACGGAATGTACCAACCCCAACCATGAAACCGGAACGCTCGCCGACGTTATCAAAGGTGCAGACATTTTTATCGGCGTATCCGTTCCTGATGCGTTAACGGCGGAAATGGTAAAACAGATGAATCAGGATTCCATCATCCTCGCCATGGCCAATCCCGTTCCGGAGATCATGCCTGATGTCGCCAAAGCAGCAGGCGCCCGCATCGTCGGAACCGGGCGGAGCGATTTCCCGAATCAGGTCAACAATGTCGTTGCCTTCCCCGGTATCTTCAAAGGCGCGCTGGAGGGACGCGCAAGACAGATTACCGAAGAAATGAAGATGTCAGCTGCGATAGCCATTGCCGGTCTTGTTTCGGATGACGAACTAAACGAAGACAATATTATGCCGGAAGCCTTCCACCCGTATGTAGCCGACGTTGTGGCAGAGGCAGTTAAAAAGCACATAAAATAAGGTGAATTATGGAAAAACAAATATGGGATAAAAAACCATACCATTCTTTAGATTATTATTTTAAAGAGATCTATGGTCAGAAGATATATAAGATTGCCATTGACGGAGGCATGTCCTGCCCGAACAGGGACGGCGTTCTGGATACCAGAGGCTGCCTTTTCTGTTCCCAGGGCGGCAGCGGTGAATTTTCCGCCCCCATGGACAGGGCGCATCCCGATATCCGCTCGCAGATTGAAAAAGGGAAATTTCTGCTTTCGCAAAAATATTCCGGCTGCCGGTATGTTGTTTATTTTCAGCCTTATACCAATACCTACGCCCCTGTCAGCTATCTTAGGAATATTTACATTCAGGCTCTGGAGGACAATGAGGTCGTCGGCATCTCTATCGCCACACGCCCCGACTGTCTTCCGATGGATGTGATTGATCTTCTTTCCGAATTAAAACATGCTTATCCGGGGAAATTTATCTGGATAGAGCTTGGTCTGCAGACCATCCACCGCAAAACCGCGCAGCTGATCCGGCGTGGTTACGAGACTTCGGTTTTTGAAGAAGCAGTCCGTAAATTAAACCAGATACAGATCCCCATTATCGTCCATGTCATTCTGGGGCTTCCGGGAGAAAGCCGTGAACAGATGTTTTCCACCGTGGAATATCTGAACACCTTTCCCATCTTCGGCATAAAGCTGCAGCTGCTTCATGTACTGGCAAAGACCGATCTTGCGGAGCTTTATAAAAAACGCAGCTTTGAAGTCCTTACTTTGGAAGAATACACTGACATTGTGATCGAATGTCTGGAACGCCTCGCGCCGGAAATGGTCATCCACCGTATCACCGGCGACGGTCCGCGGCGGCTTCTGATCGCCCCGGAATGGAGCCTGGATAAAAAGCAGGTATTAAATACCCTGCTGAACAAAATGAAAGCAAAAAATTCATGGCAGGGCAAGCAATATGAAGACACTGGAATATTCCATATTATATAAACTCATTGTACTGTATATGCTGGAGAACTCTAACTCCGAGATCTCCAAATCCCAGATCAGCGATTTTGTCTTGGATCGCGGATATATTGATTTTGTCACGCTTCAGCTGGCATTTTCCGAACTGGAGGAAAATGGTCTGGCAAAAAGCCGCCGGATCAACAACCGCACCCTTCTCACGATCACCACGGAAGGGCGTCATACGATATCCTCTTTGGAAGACCGTATCGCCTTTTCGATTCGTCAGGATATCAAAAACTACCTTTCCTCCAATCATCTACGCATGCAGAAGGAGCTGTCTGTACAGTCGCATTACCGCGCCTTAAGCAGCAGTAATTATGAAGCCTGTCTGGTTGCCAGAGATCAACAGGAGGATCTTATCAATCTTACGTTAAACCTCCCTACAAAAGAACTTGCGGAAACCGTCTGCAGCAACTGGGATAAAAAAAATACTGCCATTTATGAATATCTGATGCATGAACTTCTGACCTCATCCTGTAATTAATCATTCTAAGTTCAACTATGTTTTTTATTTCAACTATTGTTTTTTCATATTAAATATGCATTTTTCTTACTATTTAGTATGGTTTTCTCTATTTTTTCCAACATATTTATTTTACAATATGTAAATTTATTATGTACATTTATTTATTTTCTTGATTATTTGTGTATATTAAGGATTTATTTTAAATTTTAGATTAAAATATAAATATAAAATTTACTTAAAGTAAAAATAGAAATTATCTGTCATTTTACGGAGGATAATAATGACTTTCGGGGAACAGCTGGAAAAACTCAGAAAAGCAAATCACATGACGCAGGAAGAAATGGGTGAAAAATTCGGCATCTGCGCTTCCACGCTTTCAAACTATGAACGCGGTGTCCATCAGCCGGATCTGGAATTTATTGATAAGGTTGCGGAATATTTTCATGTTTCCATTGACTATATGTTCGGAAGGACATCTTTTACTTCACCGATCGACCAGTTAAACGTGCTGCTTTCCGATACAGTCACTGTAGGGGATCTTCTTAATGTCGTATTGGAATATGATCATCCGCATCTGGATCTGCTGCTCTCCTATATGGACTATCTCTCTTCAGGCTTTGTACCGACAAAGATCAACGACAGTTCAAGCCGCAAACATAAGAAATCCCAAAAGGATAGTTCTATTTGAGCCGCCAAAGACGGTATGAGGGGATCTTATGTCTCTTCTGCTTCTTTCCTGATACGCATCAGGTGCTCTTTGATCTTCTTTTCGTATCCGTTTTGGGAAGGAGTATAAAATTCCTTTCCTGACAATTCATAAGGAAGATACTGCTGTTTCACATAGTTATTCTTATAATCATGCGCATAAAGATAACCGATGCCGCTGCCAAGTTTGGCAGCGCTTTTATAATGCGCATCCTTTAGATGTGAAGGAACCGGCAGATCACCTGTCTCCTCCACACACTTCATGGCATCACTGATGGCGCAGACTGCCGCATTGCTTTTGGGCGCACAGGCAACATAGGAAACTGCCTGAGCCAAGATAATCTGTGATTCCGGCATACCGATCCTTTCCACCGCCTGCGCTGCGGCCGNNTCCGCATTGCCGACGTCCTCTGCCGCGCAGATCATGATACGTCTCGCGATAAAAGTAACGCTTTCTCCAGCATAGAGCATCTTCGCAAGATAATAGACTGCGGCATCCGGATCGGAGCCGCGCATGCTTTTGATAAATGCCGAGATCGTATTATAATGATTGTCCCCTGTCTTATCAAACCGGATGGCGCGCTTCTGGATACATTCCTGCGCCACCTCCAGTGTAATATGGATCTTCCCGTCCTCACTCCGCTCTGTGGTCATGATGCCGACCTCTATGGCATTTAAGGCATGTCTTGCATCCCCGCCGGACTGATCCGCCAAAAATTCCATCGCGTCTTCCGTGATATCCGCCTCATAAGCCCCCATCCCCTTCTTCTCATCATATACGGCACGGTGAAGCAGCGTCTTGATATCCTCTTTTTCCAACGGATGCAGTTCAAAGATATTCGATCTGGAGATCAAAGCGCCGTTGACTTCAAAATAAGGATTCTCCGTCGTTGCGCCGATCAGTATGACCGTCCCGTCCTCTACGAACGGAAGCAGATAATCCTGCTGNNATCTCATCAATAAAGAGGATGGTCTTCTTATCATACATGGCAGCGGTCTGCTTCGCCTGCGCGGTGATCTCCTCCATATCCTTTTTCCCTGCAACGGTGGCATTGATCTGCTTAAATTCCGCGCTGGTCGTATGGGCAATCACCTTCGCCAGCGTCGTTTTACCGGTTCCGGGCGGTCCATAGAAAATAATGGAAGTGAGCTTGTCCGCCTTGATCGCGCGGTAAAGCAGCTTGTCTTTGCCGATGATATGCTGCTGCCCCACCACCTCGTCCAATGTCACCGGACGCATCCTTGCCGCAAGCGGAGACTCCTTCTCCTGTTTTTTCTCATTCATATATGTGAACATGTCCATATTGTCCATACTATTATTCATACCTTTCCGTAACCTGCGGATTCATGCTACCGCAGGCATAATATTTGCAAAATGAATAAATTCATTCGGTTTACATAACATATAATTTCACAGTTCAGGGATCGATCAATAGTTTGTCAACCGTGACAAACGTATACCCCTGTTGCTTCAATTCATCGATCACAAGCAATGCCGCCTCCACAGAGGTCTCATACTCATCATGCAAAAGGATGATCGCGCCGTCATGGCAGTCCGCCAGGATACGATTGGCAACGGTCTGTGTATCAAAAGTACACCAGTCCCTGGGATCCACATCCCACAGCACCGGTATGATACCCAGTCTCTGTTCATAGCGGGTATTCCATATCCCAAACGGCGGCCGGCAGAACGCCGGCGTCGAACCGGTGATTTCCGCGATGATCTCCCCGGTCCTGTTGATCTCCTCCAGAAATTTGGCCTCATTGCCTGCTGTCAGCTTCAGATGACTGTATGTATGATTGCCGATCAGATGTCCTTCTTCCGCTATGCGTCTGACGATTTCAGGATACGCTTCCGCACTTTTGCCGAGCAGGAAAAACGTTGCCTTTACATCCCGCTCCGCCAGACCGTCCAATAACCTTTCGGTATATAAAACATTCGGTCCGTCATCAAAAGTAAGAGCGATCAGCTTGCTCTCTCCGGCGTCATCGGCAGCGTTAGGCATCTCGCTTTCTATCTGTATGATGTTATGTTCCATTTCCAAGCTCTCCTCTTCCGGCAGCTGCCTCCCGGTGGGCAGCGTCTCCGGCTGTGCAGAGTCCGCCTTCCCGGCAGTCAACTGCATACATAATCCAAGCATAACCGAAATTGCCAAAAGACACAAGAAGATTTTTGGAATATCCGTCCTGTCCCAACGCATAAAAACCATCCGCATAACCAACTGTCATTAACCAGTATATGCGGATGGCACGTACAACTTATCTTATTATTATAACAGAATTTTTAAGAATACACGCATTATTCATTGAACGGGAACTCTAAAACAGCCTTAAATAAATCCCCGTCTGTAATGATCTTCAGGCTGCCGCCCTGCAGCTGCGCCAGACTCATGGCAATGGAGAGCCCCAGACCGCTGCCTTCCTTATGACGCGATTTGTCGCCGCGCACAAAACGCTCCATCAGTTCCTCGCCATTGATGTTAAGCGGATATTCCGACACATTACGGAAGATAATCCTGACCTTTTTTTCTTCACTTTCCACATTCAGATAGACCCGGGTGCCCGGCTGGGCATATTTATAGATATTTCCAAGCAGATTATCAAAGATCCTGAATAAATGCCTTTGGTCAGCCATGATATGCGCATCCGGCTCCGGCTCCCCAAGGATCAGCTCCAGATCCTTCTCCGCAAATCTTTGCTCATATTCTCCGGTGGTCTGTGTGATCAAAACATTGATATCGCAGGGTGCAGGATCCGTGGTGAGATTGCCCGTGCTCGCTTTGGATACCTCCATGAGATCATCCAGCAGTTTTTTCAGACGCACGGACTGTCTGTGCAGTACCTCCGTATATTCTTTAACCTTTTCCGGTTCCGTCACCGCCTGCCCCAGCAGATCCGAATAATTGATAATAGACGTCAGCGGCGTCTTTAGGTCATGAGAAACATTACTGATCAGCTCTGTCTTCAGATGCTCGCTCTTCATCCGCTCCGATACGGCCTTTGCCATGCCTTCTCCAATGTTGTTTAAATCATTACCATGCTCTTTATACCCAAGGATCATCTTCGAGGTATCCACATGATAGGAAAGATTGCCCTCTGCAAGCGCACTGCCGGCTTTTCGCAGCTTCCCGCGTACCAGACCAAAATAACAGATGACCACAATAAGCAGGAGTCGTTCAAAGCACCATACAACAAACAGCTCTACCTCGCCCCAAAAAAGCAATCCTATAAATTCGCAAATACTGAGCGCTGCAAATGCGGCAAGAGAGGATATCAATACGGGAAGCGAACAGAACACAGCCGAAATGCCGCGTACGACTGCCTTGATGCATCTTCCTATCAACCGGAGCACCACATAAACCAGCGTATGTTTTAAAAAACCGCCCCTTTTGATGCGTATCGCAAGTTCCATGCAAAACAGCGTCCCAAAAAAGGCAGTCAGCATCGCCCAGACTGTCACTACAATACCATTGATCCAAAATGACTTGATCACGCTGCTGTATCCACCAACGATCTCACTGGCGACCCAGCTAATGCTGACCAATACGCCAATCAGGAATGCCAGCAAAACATCCAGCCATATCCCCTGCAGGATGCCGGGATAGATCCGATATCTTTCCGTCATTGCTGATGCGTCTGTGCCATACGATCCGGAAACAGTCGTCTCACCGCTATCTACCGTTTTTTTCTTTCCGTCCTTAACTAAAACTTCGTCACTGCAAACAGTCAGTTCATTACGATGTCCGGCGCTGCACATCAGAAAGATAAAGCAGAGCAACGCGGCAAATATCGCGATGCCCGCCACGACCGGAAATACATTGGCATAGGAATAAAGAAAACTTTCTACCTGCATGATGTTATAATATTCATCTACATACGGCAGGTACTTATTTACGTATAAAACGATCCTGACATTTTTCTCCTGAGGGACCTCCTCCTGAATCACCTCCTGAGGCTCATTTACCTCAGTAACAGACGTCCCTGCCTCTGAAGCATCCTCAGTCAACAACACATCTGCCTGATAAGTAATGGATGGAAAATCATCATATTCATATACAAAGGCATCTTTCCATCCGCTGTCTTCTTCCGGATCATAATTGCCCCACACCGCTATATCGCTATCTTCCAAGAAAATCTCCACACGGATATTTCTTCCCTGACAGTATTCGTTGATCCTGCCGTTGACCCTGTCATATCCGCCGAAGTTATCAATCAGGTTATAAATGTTATATTGGTCGTGCCGCGCCTGCCAGTAAAATTCATTTTTGATCTGATAATCAGTAAGCTGCTTCCCATAAACCTCCTCCGAAAGCGCAATGATTGTTTCATATCCGGCAAGCATGCCGACTCCGACGCAAAGAATCATCAATATAAAGATGGCGATCTTTACCGGCAGGCTGCCCCTGAGCCTCTTTTTCGTTATTTGGGTATCCATTCTGTTCTCCTCTCTTTTTCACGCTGCAAAAATCCTTTGATTGCTTCATACCCTCCGGCATGAGCTGATTACTTTATCATTTGGAAACGCTTTTCATGCTGTAACCCTGTCCCCAGATCACTTTCAGATATCTGGGTTCCGCAGGATTGATCTCTATTTTTTCCCGCAGATGCCTGATATGTACTGCTACCGTACCCTCGCTTCCAAGCGGCTCCTCATTCCAGATCTTACGATAGATCTCTGCCGGCGCAAAGACCTCACCGGGATGACTCATCAGGAGTTTTAAGATGTCAAATTCCGTCGGCGTCAGGGAGACCGCTTCGCCATCTACTGAGACAGTCTTTTCTTTATCATTTAATTCAATACCGCCAATGCTGAGCACATCCGCAGACATCGTTCCGCTTCCGAGCTGCATATAGCGCCTTAGCGCAGACTTTACTCTCGCGGATACTTCCGCCGGCAGAAAAGGCTTCGTAATGTAATCGTCCGCCCCGACAGACAGTCCAAGGATCTTATCCGAATCCTCCCCCTTTGCCGTAAGCAGGATGACCGGCACATTGCTTTTCTCCCGGATCTTCACCATCGCTTCTATGCCGTCCATCTCCGGCATCATAATATCCATCAGCACAAGATGGATCTCCTCTTTTTCAACGACCCTGCATGCTTCCTTCCCGTCAAATGCCTCAAACAGCTTATAATTGTCATCCGTCAGATAGATCTTTAAGGCATTGACGATATCCCTCTCATCATCACAGATCAGTATGTTGTACATCCTGCTTTTCTCCTTTATTTCTCGTTATATCAGTTAACATAATATAATTTTTCAGACAAGACTGTCTGCAGCCAGCCTCACTCTGATATTATTGTATCAAATTGGTTATTAATAAAAAATATGGAAAATTATTAATTATTCTTTAAGAAGAAATGATTACAGATTTTTTCAGACATTCTAAATTGGTTCAATATATTTTGCTTATGTTTTTCACATATTGTTCTAACAGCATGGCAGCGTCATTCAGTTCAATGCTCCCTGTGTCGATAGATAAATGATAGTTACATACATCCCCCCATTTTTGATTCGTATAATAGTTATAATATTTTTCTCTTTCCCGGTCTTTCTTGCGTATAATGGTTTCTGCATCACTACGGTTTAAATTATCATATTGGCAGACTCTTTCGACTCTCACATCGATCGGCGCGTGAACAAAAAAATGCACCGCATTCTTATATTCCTGCAAGATATAATCTGAACATCTGCCGATAAATACACCTGCTTGTTCCTTCGCAAGTTTTCTGATCGCGTTAAATTCAGCCAGATAAACCTGCTCTGCCGGCGACTGTCTGTATTCTGTTGCTTTTGTAGTCCGCGCGTCCGAGAGCATAGAATAGATCAAAGAATAGATACCTGTATCCACAAAAGCTTCATCAAAAGATTTGCATACCTCTTCCTCAATATTGCTTTCTTTTGATGCCACAGCCAGTATCTCCTTATCAAAAAAAGCAATGCCAAGTCTTTGCGCAAGCAGTTCTCCTATCTTCTCTCCGCCGCTTCCATACTGGCGTTCAATCGTTATGATTATTTTTTTCTCCATGATTATTTACATCCCCTTTTCAACAGAATCATTATAATGTCTTTTCACCTTAAGCCTGTTGATGGCTCTTGCAAGATTGGCCTGCGCTATATTATAATCCTGTATGCTTTCTTTCTGTAAGATTGCTTCTTGGGCCATATCTGCCTCCCTTTTTGCCCTTATGGCATCTATGTCCTCCGGATGTTCTGCCGAATCCACCAGCACCAGAACCTCATTATCCTCTACCTTTATCATTCCGTTCGAGACTGCCGCCATTTTCTTTTGATGATCCGGCAAAGTATAATACAAAGTCCCGGGTACAACCGCCGCAATCATATTCCTATGGTGGGCAAGCACCCCGCACTGCCCTTCTACTGCGGGAAAGACCAGCATTTCACAATCTCCTTCATAAAATGTTTTATCCGCCGCAAAGACGGATAGCCGGAATGTCTCCATCAGATACCACCTTCTTCCAATTTTCGGGCTTTTTTCACTACATCATCAACAGTACCTACATTATAAAAAGCAGCTTCAGGATAATCGTCCATTTCACCGGAAATGATTGCCTTAAACCCTCGTATTGTCTCTTTGAGAGGGACATAGATACCGGGAATCCCTGTAAACTTTTCAGCCACATGAGTGGGCTGCGCAAGAAATTTCTGGATTTTCCTCGCACGGTTTACCGTTTTCCTGTCCTCATCCCCCAACTCTTCCATACCTAATATTGCAATAATATCCTGCAATTCATTATACTTTTGCAGAATTTCCTGTACGCTCCGGGCAATCTCATAATGTTCTTCTCCCACAATGTCTTTCTCCAAAATTCTGGATGATGATTCCAACGGATCGACTGCCGGATAAATTCCCTGTTCCGCTATTTTTCTGGAAAGTACAGTTGTCGCATCCAAGTGTGCAAAAGTAGTTGCCGGAGCCGGATCTGTTAAGTCATCGGCTGGTACATATACTGCCTGAACAGANNAAACAGACCCTTTGCGGGTAGAAGTAATCCGCTCCTGCAGACTACCCATTTCTTCTGCCAGTGTCGGCTGATATCCGACCGCAGAAGGCATGCGTCCCAGCAAAGTGGAAACTTCACTTCCTGCCTGCACAAAGCGGAAGATATTATCAATAAACAGCAGCACGTCCTTATGCTCTTCATCCCTGAAATATTCTGCCATGGTCAGCCCTGTGAGCGCCACTCTCATACGCACGCCGGGGGATTCATTCATCTGTCCGAATACCATTGCCGTTTTATCCACTACTCCGCTGCTGTGCATTTCCGTCCAAAGGTCATTCCCTTCCCTGCTTCTTTCTCCCACACCTGTAAAAATAGAATACCCGCCATGTTCCATCGCAACATTATGTATCAGCTCCTGGATCAGAACCGTCTTTCCGACTCCTGCGCCTCCAAAAAGCCCTATTTTCCCTCCTTTTGGATACGGCTCCAATAAATCAATCACTTTAATTCCTGTTTCCAGAATTTCCACAGCCGGACTCTGTTCTGCAAATGACGGAGCCTTGCGGTGTATATTCCAGCGTTTCTCTTCTTTCGGAATGGCTTCTCCCCCATCAATGGTTTCCCCTAAGACATTAAACATTCTTCCAAGGGTACACTTTCCCACGGGAACCTGAATCCCGCTTCCTAAAGGTTCTACATCCATATCACAAGACATGCCTTCACTTTCAGCAAGCATAATGCAGCGGACCGTCCTTTTTCCTGTATGCTGCGCCACTTCCATGATTCTTCTTTCTGTCCCGACTGTAACCAAAAGAGCTTCCCTGATCCTTGGAAGCCTCCCGGACTCAAACTCTACATCAATAACAGGTCCGGAAACCTGTACAATTTTTCCTTTATTCATCATAGTTCCACTTCCTTTATTTTTTTCTTTTTCTGTGCTTTTGCACCGGAAGATACCTCTGTAATTTCCTGTGTAATCGCTGCCTGCCTGACAAGGTGGTATTGAACCGATAATTCATCCAATATCTTCTGCGCATTCTGGTTCGCTGAGTCCATTGCCGTCATTCTGGCGGTCTGTTCACTGCAAAAACTGTCTATCAATGCGCTGTAAATATAGCCTGATATATAGCTATGCATGACATTATCCAGAACAGACTGTATGGACGGCTGGAAATCAAATGGCGTCAGAACCGCCCTTTCTCCGACAGACGAAGAAAACTGTTTTCTGTGAAATGGCAATAGACGTGCAGACTTTGCCTCCGCTTTCATGCCGCTCTCCAGATCAGTATAAATAATAAATATTTTTTCGAGTTTTCTGCTGTCAAACAGCCTAAGCAGTATTTCAGCAATCTCTCTTGCCCTCTGCATAGTGGGATTTTGCGCCGTATAAAGAAAACTTTTTTCAATCGGGATATGATGCTTTGAAAAAAACTGTCTTCCATATTCGCCTACAACAAACAGCTTCATATCCGGATGATCATTATATAATTTCTGTGCTTCTACCAGTACATTATGGTTATAAGCGCCTGCCAGCCCCTTATCTGCCGTGATCACCAGACAGCCATAAGTTCCATCCAGAATTTTGGTTCCATCCGCCGGATAAAAATATTTGCTCTCCACATCACCTGCCGTGCGGAATATCCGCTTGATCTCTCCCTGCAATGCGCAGAAATAGGGTCGGGTCCGGGTCAGATCCTCTTTTGCTTTCCGCATTTTGGTAGAAGCAATCAGATACATGGCATTTGTAATTTTCTGTGTGTTTTTCACACTACATATTCTGTTTTTTATTTCCTTTGTGGATGCCATGCTTTCATTCCCCCTGTCCTTCCCCAGCCTGTAAATAATTTTGCACATACTCCTGCGCCAGATCTATGATCTTCTGACGGTCATCACCGGAAAGGATACCTGTCTCTTCAATCTGCATACATAGGGTACGGTCCTTCCGTTCGGCAAACTGCAGCAGCTTTTCCGCAAACTCCCTGATCTTCGTGACAGGTATCCCCTGCATAGTCCGCTCTGTTGCCGCAACCAACAGAAACACCTGCTCATATTGCTTCATAGGATGGTACTGCGGCTGTTTAAGAAGCTGCATCAACCCCTCCCCATAGTTCAACTGCTTCTTTGTCGTTTCGTCCAGATCACTGGAAAACTGGGTAAACACTTCCATTTCCCGGTATTGGGCCAAATCAAGTCGGATTGCCCCTGCCGCACTTTTCATCGCCTTTGTCTGCGCATCACCGCCCACCCGCGATACGGAAATACCGACATTCACAGCTGGTCTTTGCCCGGAGAAAAACAGATCGCTCTCTAGAAAAATCTGTCCGTCTGTAATTGAAATAATATTCGTCGGGATATAGGCCGACACATCCCCCGCCTGTGTCTCCACAATCGGAAGCGCCGTCATGCTCCCTCCCCCTTTTTCTTCCGACAAATGCGCTGCCCTTTCTAAAAGCCGTGAATGAAGATAAAATACATCCCCCGGATATGCTTCACGGCCCGGTGAACGTTCTAACAGCAGACTTAATGAACGGTATGCAATCGCATGTTTTGATAAGTCATCATAAACAATCAGCACATCCCTGCCCCGGTTCATAAAATATTCCGCCAGCGCACACCCGGCATATGGAGCAATATACTGTAAAGGCGCCGGTTCGCTGGCAGAGGCATTTACCACAATGGTATAATCCATAGCATTTCGTTTACGCAGATTTTCCACAAGCTGCGCGACAGAACTTGCCTTCTGCCCGATTGCAACATAAATACAGACAACATTTTTCCCCATCTGGTTTAAAATTGTGTCCACGGCAATTGTTGTTTTTCCTGTCTGCCTGTCCCCTATGATCAATTCCCGCTGTCCCCGTCCGATAGGAAACATGGAATCAATTGCCAACAGTCCTGTCTCCAATGGTACATTTACCGGCTGCCTGTCAATAATGTCCGGAGCCGCAGCTTCGATGGGGCAATAGCCTTCCCCTTTGATCGTCCCTTTCCCATCAACCGGGGAACCTAATGCGTCAATTACTCTCCCGATAAATGCTTCACCCACCGGAACTCCTGCTATTTTTCCAGTCCTTTTTACCGTATCTCCTTCACTGATTTCTTCATCATCACCAAACAGGATGCATCCGGCTTCGCCTCTTCTCAAATCCTGCACCATGCCTTTCACTCCGCCGGGAAATATCAATATTTCCCCATAAAATGCATGGGCAAGACCGGATACTACCGCAATCCCATCCCCTACCGTTTCCACTGTCCCTATCTCTTCGGCTGCAACATTCGGTGTCCAATTATTTAATGCCTCTTTCATCAGCGCTATGACATTTCCATTACCAGCNNATTCCATTCCCAGCCACAGACTTTTCCAGCATATCCTTCAACTGCCCGAATCTCTCGCCCTCGCTCCAGTCATAAACCTCCGAACCAACCACAAGCCGGAATCCTTTATGAATATTTTCTTCCTGTACCCATTGGAGTGAGATTTCGGAGTGATACTTTTTGGTCAGAAAAGCTATGAGCCTTTCTTTCTGGTCTTCATCCAGCGGTATGCTGGAATACAGGAACGCCTTACATTTTTCGCTATTCTGGCTATTCATCTCCAACACTCCCCTCTGCCGAAGACAGAAACTGGTCAAAAACTTCTGAATCGGCGGACTCAAGAAGTAATTTTTCCACCGCCACCGTTACCATATCCGCAGCTTCTTTCCTTGCATTTTCAAGGATTTTTTCATGTTCTCTCTCTGCTTCCGCTCTGGCATCCTGAATAATCTTGTCTGCCTGTTCCCTTGCCTTTTGCAGCTCAGCTTCATCTGCCTGCAGCCTTTTTCGGGCAGCTTCTTCTTCCTGTTCCATTAATTTTTCTTCAATCCCCTGCTGTTTTTTCCTGCAGTCATCTCTGTACTCTTCTGCCTCAGACAGTTTTGTTTCCGCAGCCTGATCCATGTCACGATAATAAGCAATCCTTTTATCCATAAAATCCTTTACAGGTTTATAAAGCAGGAAATACAGCCCTGCTGTAAGAATTGTAAAGTTTAGCAGATGCAGAAATATTTGCTGAAAATCAATATTTAATGGGATATTATTCATTGTACCCACCTTCCTTTACATGACAAATATGATTAAGATTGCAACAATCAGGGCATAAATGATTGCTGTTTCTATAAATACCAGCCCCAGCATAAGAGTCGTCCTGATTTTTCCCTCCGCTTCCGGCTGACGTGAAATGCCTTCCGAGGATTTTGAGATTGCTATGCCCATGCCAACCGCACCCGCTGCGGCTGCAAGACCGACAACCAATGCCGCTGCCATAGCACGGTCTCCGGCAGAATCACCATTTTCCGCCATCTCCTGCGTCTGAACATTTCCATTTTCTTCCGCCGCATAAACAGGTTTTGAAAAAACCAAAACCATCATAACCAATATACCAATCACAAAGATTCTTTTTCCTGCTGTCTTATAAGTCATTTTCATTTTCCTCCTATATTTTAGTCTCCTGCCCTTTTCTTTTGGCGCGGCTCTGAAACCTCACCATAAAACAAAGCTGTCAGCATAGTCAGCACATATGTCTGTATCAGCGCATGAAGAATTGTAAAAAGAACTCCTACCACCACCGGAAGGATGAAACTCAGCTGGATATAGTAATAAACCAGTTCCGTTACCAAGAGTCCGCTCAATAAGGCGCCGAATAAACGGAAACTCATGGAAATAGGTAAAGAAAAATCCTTCAGTGTATTTCCAACTCCCCGCAACCCATTACCAACGATTCCTCCGGATAATATGACCACATAGGAAAGACATCCCAATGCAATCGCTCCGTTAATATCCGACAGCGGGGCAGGAAGCGCAATGGATACGCCTTCTGTGGTTACTCCCTGAAAACCAAACAATTCAAATAATGTACCGACAAAAATATAAATTCCCGCGCCAAATATGTATGCGCCCAAAAAACCATTCCTATGGGGACTATTGGATTTAGCCAGTCCATCAAACAGCGAAACCATTTCCTCAAGCATCATCTGCAATTTCCCCGGAACATACCTGAATCTGGGAATCGCAAAGATACGGATAACCAAGGCTGCGGCCAGAACTACAACCGTCACCGTAACGGCAGAAATGAATCCCGGATTTACAGCTTTTATGTTTAAAAAATTAATTCTGCCTGTTTCATGCAGTACAGCATCGCGCATCACTTCCCTGATCGTCTCCTGCCTGCCCCCGGAATGCCCTGTCAGGGCAACCGCCACAAGCAAGACAATTACGATACCGGCAAAAACGGCAATGCTGACCTTTCTCTGCCTGCTGCTCATGTCTTCCCCCTTCCTACCGCTTCTGTCCTGTCAGTTTCCTGTAATAATTGTCTACATACAGCATGTAAATCAAACCTCCTGCTATATAGGCAACGGCTGTTACTGCCAGGCCTTTGGTGATTCCAATATTCTCCTGAAAAATTCCCATGATAAGAGAACCGATTCCGATTCCGATGTCATAAGACAGCAGATAGGTTGCATTGGCTGCTCCTCTCTTCTCTGCCGGAGAAGTTCCTGTGACAATGGACTGAAACAGCGGCTGTAAAATGCCATAGCCCAGCCCAAACAAAAAGCCTGCGAACAAAAAATGAAATGCTGTTTCCAAAAAATAATAACTCGCCATTGTGAAAATCAGAACTAACAAACTTATTACAACAAAAACTTTATGTTTTCCAGCATCAATCATCTTTTGTGTTGAGAATTTAGAAAGCAGGATTCCTACAACAAGACAAATATAAAAATATGGCGTTACCACGGATAAGCCTTTTTCCTGTGCAAGGATAGACGAATATGCAATGACCGCCCCAAACGGAATCATGAGAAAAATCATGTTCAGCATAAAAGGCACCGCCGGTTTATAAAACGCATCCGATAATCTGAATTTTTTCCGTTCCACCTTGGGATATTCGATTCTGCAGCAGGAAACACAAACCAAAGCAACAAGTGTCAATACAAATAAAGTAATGAAAGATGCTTTGCTGTTCATAACATTTTGCACCTGTATACCGATAAATGGTCCTACCGCCATACCAAGAGAATTGGTCAACGCAAATCGGTTGATCCCCGGACCGACTTTTTTCTGCGGAAGAACATCGCCGGCCAGTGTCATGGTTGCAGAACCGCATACAGAATAGATGACTCCCATATAAAGGCGAATCAATACAAGCAGGCCATATACGGATATCAATGCAAATCCAAGAAACGGCAGGGAGAATAATGCCAAAAATAACAGATATACATGGTATCGATTAAAATTATCCAAAATATATCCCGCAAAAGGTCGAAATAAAACGGTTGTTACGGACATTGCCGTCAAAATGATTCCTATCTTTGAGCCTGTGATCCCGACTTCCTGACAATAAACCGGAATAATCGGCACCGCAGCATAAAAGGTTGCCATCATCAATAAATTGGTGATGAAAAGTAAAATAAACTTTTTGTTCCATATCTTGTCCATGATCATTTTCCCTCCAAATATAATTGTATTGTAGTTTTGTTTTCTGAACCTGTCTGTTCCATGTTTCGTTCACTCTCCTTAACTATGAAATTATTTTAGGTAACTGGTTACGTATTCACTTAAAGAAAGAGACATTACGTCCGAATGATTTCCCTGACGCAATGTCTGGAAATATCGGTTTCTCCGTTTATTGGGCTATTCCGAATCGATATTTATCATAATCATATCCGCCAGTCGCATCAGGTTTTCTTTTTGATCCTCCGTAAA
>DLOQ01000180.1:7620-29338 GCA_002479655.1 Lachnospiraceae bacterium UBA7480 | reverse complement strand
GGTCTTGGTCAATCGGTGAAGGGAACTGAATAATAATTAAAAAATAAATAAATTATAAAAAAAATATAAATTATAAAAAGGAGAACCGCATATGGATAACAGTGAAATCAGAGACTTAAACCTTGCTTCCGGCGGAGAGATGAAGATCGAATGGGTGAAAAAGCATTGTGATCTTCTTAGGACTTTAGAGGAAGAATTTGAAAAAACAAAGCCATTTGCCGGAAAGAAGATTGCGCTTTCCGTACATTTGGAGGCAAAGACGGCATATCTGTGTAAGGTATTAAAAGCGGGCGGAGCAGAAATGTATGTAACGGGTTCCAATCCGTTATCCACGCAGGATGATGTGGCGGCTGCTCTGGTAAAGGCGGGGCTGGAGGTTCATGCATGGCATGCCTGTACTGCGGAAGAATATGAGTCACATATTCAGGCAGTATTAAAGGCAGGTCCCAATATCATCATTGATGACGGCGGCGATCTGGTCCATATGATGCATACCCGGTTTCAGGAATTGATCCCCGGAGTGATCGGCGGATGTGAGGAGACAACGACAGGCATCATCCGCTTGGAGGCTATGAACCGCGAAGGAAAGCTGGAATTTCCCATGGTCAAGGTCAATAATGCGCAGTGTAAGCATTTCTTTGATAACAGATACGGTACGGGACAGTCTGTTTGGGATGGTATCAATCGGACGACCAATCTGATCGTAGCTGGCAAGATCGTTGTAGTGGCGGGATACGGCTGGTGCGGCAAGGGCGTTGCGATGCGTGCAAAGGGCTTGGGCGCAAGAGTGATCGTGACGGAGATCGATCCGGTGAAAGCGATCGAAGCGGTCATGGACGGCTTTGATGTTATGCCGATGAAGGAAGCGGCGGCTTATGGCGATTTCTTTGTGACGGTGACGGGCTGTGATAAAGTCATTGATGAGGAAGACTTCTATGAGATGAAGGATGGCGCGATCCTTTGCAATGCAGGTCATTTTGACTGCGAGATCGATATGGCAAGGCTGCGTGAGATCGCGGTAGAGAGCAGGGAGCTTCGCAATAATATCATGGGGTATCAGTTAAATAACGGAAATACCTTATGTGTACTTGGGGAAGGCAGACTGGTCAATCTTGCCTGCGGCGACGGTCATCCGGCAGAGATCATGGATATGAGCTTTGCGATCCAGGCGCTGTCTGCCAAATATCTGGTAGAGCATGGGACAGAGCTGAAAGAGCGTCTGATCGATGTGCCGGAGGAAGTGGATGCTGATGTGGCNNAAATTGGCGTTCCTTGGAAAGAAGATCGATGTCCTGACACCGGAGCAGGAAGCATACTTGAATTCATCCGCCGTATAGGAAACAAGTTTGATATACAATATTTATACAATATCGAAAGCGCGTTCCTTGGAAGATGAAGATGGACGGTTGTATGGGATACGTTTTTGATATATGATATCGGAAAGCGGCTGATAAGAGCATAAAAAAAGGACTTCCAATGCCATAGCAGATGTGAGCATTGGAAGTCCTATATTTATGGTTATGATCCTATCCGTTTCATAATCTTTTCATTTTCAAATAAGATCCGTTCCTCGTCCATGGTCAGTATCTGCCGGTGCTCCATGGTCAGCTCGCCATTGATGATGACGGTATCGACTTCTGAGCCATTGGCGGAATAGGATAAGGAAGCAATCGGATTGTTATTGGGACACATGGAAGGGGTATTCAGATTGAGAATGGCGATATCCGCCTTCTTTCCTGCTTCCAGTGTGCCGATCTCCTTGTCCAGACCAAGCGCCTTGGCGCCATTGATGGTCGCAATGCGGAAGGTTTCCGCAGAGCTGATGCACTGGGAAGCGCGGTGCGTTCCCTTGTGGATGAGCGCAAGCAGGGACATTTCGTGGAACATATTCAGAGAGTTGTTGCTGGCAGCGCCATCTGTGCCAAGGCAGACATTGATTCCTTTTTCCAGCATCTCGGGAACCGGCGCAAATCCATTGCCCAGTTTCATATTGCTGGCAGGATTGGTGACGATGCTGACGCCGTATTTTTTCATGATATCCATATCGGAAGGCGTGATTTGTACGCAGTGTGCCGCGATAAACGGAGATTCAAACAGACCGCAGCGCTCGGCAAGCTCGATCGGGGTGCATCCGTAGTCTTTTTGGCAGTTTTCGATCTCTGTCGTGCTTTCGGAAAGATGCATATGGATGCCCATATGATTTTTCTTTGCTTCGGCAGCGACGATCTTCAGAAATGCTTCATCACAGGTATAAGGCGCGTGCGGACCAAGGAAATAGGTGAGACGGTCGCAGTCCCGGAAAACATCCCGTTCTTCATAAGCCTGTGCAAGACGGCAGCTGCCTGCTTCGTCATCACCGCTTCCGACCAGACCGCGGCTGATGACTGCGCGCATCCCGGATTCTTTGACCGCGCGGGACGTCTGATGGATATTCAGATGCATATCATTAAAACAGGTAGTGCCGCTTTTCATCATTTCCAATATGGCAAGACTGGCACCCCAGTAAGTGTCCTCATTTGTCATCTTCTGCTCAATGGGATCGATCCGGCCGAACAGCCAGTCCATAAAGGAAAGATCGTCCGCGACATTGCGCATAAATGCCATATAGGAATGTGTATGGGCGTTGACCAGACCGGGAATTGCCATTTTTCCGGTGCAGTCAATCGTTTTCTCGGCTTTGAAGCCTGCCGGCGCATCGCTGCCGATTGCGGCGATCTTATCTCCTTCAATAAAAATATTGGTAATTTCTGTGATATCCTTGTCATTTTGTGGAAGAACTGCTAAAATGTTTTTAAGCGTTAGATTCATTGTTTTTCTCCTTAAGATCATTGATTAAATGTCGCTTTTGGTACTATAAGAATGATTTTAACAGAAGAAAAAAAAAAAGCAATGGACAAAATGAATTTTTTGTATTATACTAAGAATGTTATTAAGCACTTAGAGCGTAATTCATAAGTATAACGTAAGGAGTATTATTCAGATGGCTAAGGTATTAATAGTTGATGATGCGGCATTTATGCGTATGATGATTAAAGATATTTTAACAAAGAATGGTTATGAGGTCGCTGGCGAGGCTGAGAATGGAGCAGTTGCCGTTGCTAAGTATGGCGAGTTAAAGCCGGATCTTGTATTGATGGATATTACGATGCCGGAGAAGGATGGTATTCAGGCATTAAAGGATATTAAGGCTTCTGATGCCGGCGCGAAGGTTATTATGTGTTCTGCTATGGGACAGCAGGCGATGGTTATTGAGGCGATCCAGTCTGGAGCAAAGGACTTTATTGTTAAACCGTTTCAGGCGGATCGTGTTATTGAGGCCGTTAAGAAGGTTGTCGGTTAGTAATGTTGTATGGCGTGCAGGATGCCATGGTATTATAAAGAAGTAAAATAATTATAAATATTAATATTTATTGAAATGGCTGCATTTTGCAGTCATTTTTGATATAATNNAAAGCGGATAAGGAGTGGGGATATGAAAGAACATCAGATCATTACCATAGGAAGAGAACTGGGAAGCGGAGGCCGTGAAATCGGTATGCGGCTGTCGGAAGAATTGAAAATTCCGTTTTATGATAAGGAAATTCTTGACGAGGCGGCCAAAAAGAGCGGTTACAGTAAGGAGATCTTAGAACGCCACGACGAAAAGCCGACCGGCAGCTTTTTATACACGCTGGCGATGGGAGTTTCCTCTTATGGACACTTTTATCAGAGACCTCTTCTGCTTGATTTATATCTTGCGCAGTTTGACACGATCCGCAGACTTGCGGAGGAGGGATCGGGCATATTTATCGGAAGGTGCGCCGATTATGTTCTGAATGATCGGAAGGATATTCTGAATATATTTATACATGCGGATATGTCTGACCGCGTGGAACGTACTATGAGCAAGCATGGGATCGGAAAGAAGCAGGCAGAGGATATGTGTGTGCGCAACGATAAGGACCGCGCAAGCTATTATAATTATTATTCCGATCATCAATGGGGTGACGGGCGTCATTATGATCTGTGTATCAATACCAGTAAAATCAGCCTGGAACGGGCGGTTCAGGTGATCAAGGATTGTTTGTAACGGCGGAGCCGAAAAGGAAAAATAAATATTAATATTTTTGAAATAATTCTGAAATATTTTAATAGATTTATGCATTATCATAACAGAAGGAAGAAGGAATGATGTTTTTACATAGTATGGCGGATGCCGCTGATGGACCGGACAAAAGCCAGAATGAACTATTAGAGATTAATCTGCGTAGGATTGCCAGAGGACATACAGATGCGATAGGGGAAATTTATGAATTGACAAAGTCGGCGGTCTATGGCTATGTGCTTTCGATCTTGAAAAACGCGCAGGATGCGGAGGATGTTCTTCAGGATACATATATCAAGGTATGCCTGAATGCAGAGTCTTACCATGCGCAGGGAAAGCCGTTGGCATGGATCTTTACTATCGCCAGGAACCTTGCGTTGATGAAGCTCAGAGGTCAGAGTCGGATGACGGATATCCCGGAATATGAATGGGAACAGATCGCGTCGGGCAATCAGGAATTTAGGAGTGAGGACAGGATCGTCCTATCCGCGGCATTGACAAAGATCTCGGAGGAGGAAACCCAGATCGTGATACTACACGCAGTGGGCGGTATGAAACACAGGGAGATAGCGGAGTGGCTGGGCATGCCGCTGGCAACGGTATTGTCTAAGTATCACAGGGCGATCAAAAAGCTGCAGAAGATATTGGAAGGTGAGGAAATGTAATTATCTAAAAAATGATTTTAGAAACGTGATTGTTTGGAATATTAAGTATAGGAAGAAAGGAGTGGGATGAGCGTGAATCAGTTTGATATAGAATGGGAATTGTGCGAATCGTTGGAACATGCAGTGCCGGATGTCAAGAATGAGATCCTAAGACGTTGTGCGGAAGAACATTTTTCGGACGATAGCGTCGTCCCGATGGATTTTTACAGCAGACCGCGGAGAAGAAGAATTTATTGGCAGAGTTATGTGGCGGCGGCAGTTATATTGATCCTGCTGGTCAATATGGGGATCGGACTGGGCAGAGACCGTGCGCAGAAGAGGGTTGAAACAATCATCGGTTTGGATGTCAATCCCAGTATTGAACTGCATGTCAATGCGCAGGACAGGATAGTTGCAGTTTTGGCTGTCAACGCCGATGCAAATATCGTATTGAATGGAATGGAACTGACCGGTTCTAAAACAGATGTTGTAGTCAATGCAATTTTGGGCTCCATGTATAAGAACGGATATTTGGGCGCCAGCTCCAATTCGATTCTTGTTTCGATAGATAATAAGAACGAAGAGGTAAGCCATGAGATCGAGACAAGGCTGGTAGAGGATATTAATGAGACGCTTCAGTCGTATTCGCTGGAGGCGGCAATTTTGAGCCAGACTGTAATGAAAGTGGATAATTCTGTTACTCAGACGGCATCGGATTATGAGATGTCGCAGGGACGCATACTTCTGATTCAGAAAATCATAGATAATAATCCGTATTATACCTTTGACGAGTTGTCGCAGCTGACGATCAATGAGCTGAATCTGCTGCTGAGCTCGCAGAATGTTGAGGTACAGACCGTTACGGTGATGGGCGTGGCAAGCGAAAGCTCTTATATCGGACAGGAAGCCGCTATAGAGGCTGTATTATCGCAGTTTACAGGGTACAGGGATGGAATCAGGGATCTTTATGTGGATATCAGTGTGCGAAATGCGAGGATGGTATACGGAGTGTCTTATCTCTATGAAGGTGTGATCTATATTTATGATGTAGACGCTCTAACAGGAGAGATTGTGACGTGTTCCGTGGATTATCCGGTGACGGAGGTTGAGCCTACAACAGATATTACGGTTCCGGGAAGCAATGGGGAGACAGTCGAGACTGTCAGTAGCAGTGCGGAAGGAGAAGAAGATGGGAATGAATCTTCCGGCAGCGACGGATCAGACGGTCAGATTTCCGGCAATGAAACGGTATCGGACAATGTTTCCGATAATGGTTCACAGGATGTCTCCGGTACGGATGCGGGAGATAAGGATAACTCAGTTACGGAGCAGAGTTCTGCGGTTTCTGACAATACAGTTTCCGGCAATACAGTTTCGGATAATACAATTTCGGATAACACAGTTTCGGATAACACAGTTTCGGATAACACAGTTTCGGATAATGCAGTTTCGGACGATGAAACAAAAGAATCTGATGACAGTGCATGGGAAGGTAAATACAGCACGATCTTCATGAAGCGGTCCGGTCTTCCCAAAGGCGTGGCACCCTTATGGATGGAAGGCATAAACGACAGAGAGGAATCCGGCGAATATGATGAGGCATGGATTACGGCCGCAAAGGCGCGCTCTGTTGCATTGACGCATGCACAGTTAAGCCGCAGCGATGTGGAATATACGCTTGCGGCGGTATATAGGCAGAAGGATATGACCTATTTTATTCTGGAATTTGAAACAAAGACGGCGGCATATCAATATATTATTGACGCATTGGACGGAACTATTGTAGAATATGAGAAGAGACTGTTATAAAGAATGGAGGATAAGGAACAATGGCTAATTACCCAACGCCGCATATTGCCGCGGCTCCTGAGGATCTTGCAAAGACGATACTGATGCCGGGAGATCCGCTAAGATCAAAATTTATTGCTGAGAATTTTCTGACGGATGCAAAACTGGTCAATAATATCAGAGGGATCCAGGGTTATACGGGAACCTATGAGGGAACGCGCGTGACGGTGATGGCGAGCGGTATGGGGATGCCCTCCATCGGAATCTACAGTTATGAGCTTTATAACTTTTACGGCGTGGAAAATATTATGCGGATTGGGTCCGCGGGTTCTATCCATATGGATGTCAAGGTGCGTGATATCGTCATGGCGATGGGAACTTCGACCAATTCCAACTATGTAAGACAGTTCCAGGTGCCGGGAACTTATGCGCCGATCGCGGATTATGGGATGCTGAAGCAGGCGATTAACGAGGCGGAGAAGATAGGCGCCACCTATCATGTGGGCAATGTCCTTTCTTCTGATACGTTTTATGATGATCAGGAGGATGCCAATGATTATTGGCAGAAGATGGGAGTGCTCTGCATCGAGATGGAGACAGCTGCGCTTTATATGAATGCGGCGCGCGCCGGGAAACATGCGCTGGGCATATTTACCATTTCCGACCATATCCTGACAAAGGAGGCGTTGAGCGCGGAAGAACGTCAGACGTCGTTTACACAGATGATGGAGATTGCACTGCATACGGCGGTTGCATTAGATTCATAAAAGGTAACAAAAAGTAATTTGATTTTTTTCGTCAAATTTTCGTGTAAAGGTTGTTTTTTTGGAGCACTCTATGTATAATTTTATTATAGATAGAGTCTCTTTTGTTATAGGGTACTTGCATGTGCAAAATGTAGGGTTTTCAACCTGCAGGTTTTTCTTTGTGGGTAAATTTATTATTGGAGGTTATTGGCATGAAAGAGTTAATGATTGCGTATCATCCGGTCAAAAAGGAAATTCATTTTTTCGGAAAGTATAAGGGCGGTTATGCCGAGATTCCGTACGAAGACTGCGACAAGCTTGAAAAGTATGCGCCGTCAAGGGGTGAATTCTTACTGCAGAATCAGGGTGAAAAATTTTTCAATGATATCTGGCTGCAGTTTTCCAAAGATAATGTCAATCTGACCTTTAAAGGCACTAAAATTGATTATGAAGATCTTCAAAACAAGATCGCAGATTATAATGAGACAAAGGGCAAGAATATTTTTGAGATCACGAAATTTATAGAGCTGCCCAATGTTTCTGAAATATATGAATGTATCAATGAATTTTGCGGAGAAACGCTGGAAACCTTTGAAAAGGAGCTGCTTGAAAATGAGACCAAGGCAGTGTTCCAGAAAAGGCGGGAGTTATTTGAGGAGAAGCGCCGTATTCTGGATAATAATGACGTCAATCTCTGTCTGGTAGGAACTTACAGCTCAGGTAAGTCTACATTTATCAATGCCATTGTCGGCAAGCGTATCCTGCCGGAGAGCATCAATTCCGAAACGGCGAAGATGTTCAAGGTCAGAAATGCGGAGGTTCCGGGCGTAAGCTTTACGATACATACCAAAACAGGTGATAAACCGGAACAGATCCAGGTTATGTGGAATGAGCCGTTAGGGCAGTTTGAGGTGCTCAGAGGTCTGGGAAAGAAGGGAGAAAGCATCCGCGATATCCTGATCAAAGAGACGACCAGTGTTGCTGATATCGGTCTGAAACAGCATGACCAGCTCTGTCATATTTTAAAGAAGCTAAACGATATTCCGAATCAGGAACAGGAAGATGGCAGTCCGTATATTAAGGGGATCATTGAAGTATTCTTCCCGATTCCGATCTGCCACAATATTAATTTTACATTTTTTGATACGCCGGGAACCGACAGCAATTCTAATGAGCATCTGACGATCTTAAAGGAAGCGCTGCAGCAGCAGACCAATTCCATTTTAATTGTGCTTTATGAGCCGACCAAAATGGAGGGGACAGGTAACTCCATCCTTTACCGTCTGATCAATGGATTCCGTGATAATAAAGGCGGAGAGAGCAATGTATCCATCGATCTTGCCAGATCGTTTCATATCATCAATCAAGCGGATACAAAGTCCAGCAAGGACTTAAAGCTGTTACGGAATAAGAAAGTGCTTGTTACCTTAAAGGAAGAAGACAAGATTTACAATGAGGAGGATGTTGAGATCGATCTTTCACAGGAGAGGTTGTTCTTTGTATCTTCTAAGGCAGCATATATCAGTAAGGCGATACAGGGCAATGTCGATCTGGAGGATGAACGTATCTGGCTTGCCAATCATAAGAAAGAGATCAATAACGAGCCGACCAGGGATCCGTTTACGGATAAGGAGATCAAGCTTTCTTCGGATAACGGTCTGTTTTATAAGTATGATAAGCTTGCCAATGCTGATTTTGAGACAAAGCAGCTGATTGCCGATTGCGAGGCGGAGGCGGAGAAGTGCGATGATTCGCTGGAGGGCGTGATCCAGAGGATATTTATCAATTCCGGTATGTATGCTATTGAGCAGGAGATCGTTAAGTATGCACAAAAGCATGCGCTGGCAGTCAAAGCAAAGGGATTGTACGACGGCATTAAGGGACTGGTTGATTTTGTGCGGATGGACTATGAGGCGATCGAGAATCAGGCGAAGCTGTCCAAGGAGCAGATCGAGAAGAATATCAAGATCATGAAGACAAGCATGGTGGAAGATATTGAACTGGCGCATGAAGAGTTTGTAGCCCGTATCACGGATGATAGTCTGGAGACGCAGGTGCAGGAGATTAAGGATCTGGTTCATGAGATCGAGCGCCGGCAGAATCACGCCAGCAGACAGGCGGATAAGATGCAGTGGATCGCATTGAAGCCGGAAGTCTTTGAAGCGAAGAACAATGTCATCATCAGTGAATTGAACCGCTATCTGCAGGATATTGATGACCATTATAAATATGTGCGCGGTAGGATCTTAGAGCAGCAGGTACAGGAACTGAAGGATATTATTGTTCAGAAAATCAAGGAATATAAAGGAATTGACGAAGGACTGATCCAGAGGATCGCAAATATTTCAGAGACTGAGATTCCGGTATCCGAAATTGTCGCGTTGAAGATGAACGACTATATCAACCAGCAGAAAGCGATCCTAATCTTTAATACGATGGATAAGAAGGCATATAAGAGAGACCTGGAGAGAGCATTTGAAGCACAGACGGTTGCACAGTTTGTGGCATATAAAGAGGAGATCATCAAGGTAGCTCAGGTGCGGACTGCGGAGATGGTAGAAGAGTTTAAGAATAATATTGATACGATCTCAGGAAGTCTGGAGATGCTGATCAAGGATGAGGAAAGAGCTGTGATGGAACAGCAGAAAGCAAAAGAACTGCTTGATCTGATTGCACAGAAGGATGTAGAGCTGAATAAAAAGATCTGGGGAGAGACATGAACGAAAGAGAAGTATTGTTTCAAAATATCCCGGTGGGGATCATGAAAGCCAGAGTCGGTGAGACGATCGATATCGTAGAGGCGAATCCGTATTATTATGCAATGTTTGGTACGGAGCCGTCAGATTACCCGAAGGGCGCGTTTACTCGTTTTGGCGAGACAGACCGCAAGATGTATGAAGCTTATATCAGACAGCGGGCGCAGGATCATGAGGATTTTTCGTTTGAATATAAAGCGGTACACAAGGAAACGGAAAAGACCTTATGGATCAGGCTGACTGCCATTTACCTTGGCGAAGAGAAAAGTGATTCCGGAAGCTGTGTTTATTATATGGGTGTCTATTTTGACATTACAAAACAGAAGCAGATGGCAACGGAGCTGGATGAGATAAAAAGTCTGTATCTTCGGGCGATTTCCAGCAGTGATGAGCTCATTTTTGATTATATGATCAATGAAGATGTGTTTACCTATTATAAGCATGTGGAAGAAAATGGAAAGATCATCAATAGACCAAAGGTATTTGAAAAATTTCTTGTGAATGTAGGAAGGGATAAGTTGATTTATCCTGATGATCTGGTTTATTTTTATGATCTGTGCCGGGAGAATATTGATCATCCGTTTGATATCAGTGTGAGGAGAGAAGGGCAGCGTGCGGGAGAATATACCAAAATGCGTGTACATGCATCGCTGCAGAAGGATGAAAAAGATCGTCCGGTCAGAGTGATCGGTACCCTTCGTCCGGTTCCGCGAAAGGAGAGCTGGGGACAGGAAACGGATCTTGTTGACGAGAAGGATGAACTGACCGGATTAAATTCCAGAAAGATGGCGAGAAAGCTGATTGAGGAATATAAAGCTAATTCTTCCGTAGCGGTTCCGTATGCTCTGCTGATCCTGGATATTAAAGATTTTCGGAAAGTGAATGATGCTTACGGACATATTTTCGGTGATAATGTTCTGGTTCAGGTGGCGGATATCATTATTGAGAATATCAATAAATCTGATGTTGTGGCACGTCTGGGTGGTGACGAATTTTTGATTTTCCTGAAGAATGTCGGGAAAGGCGCGGTTGTCAGCATGTGCGATAAGCTGTGTCGGGCGATTAGTGATATCTATGTGGGTGAGGATCTTAAGATCGACAGCTGCATTGGAGCAGTAGTATCGCAGGATCCCAGTGTGGGATATGATGATCTTTTGCAGACGGCGGATGATGCCCTGTTTGAGTTGATCACTTCTGACAGGGTGGGTGTACAGATCGCCAAAGAGATCTCTTATCATAACAGAGGACTTAGGATCTCTTATGTTGCCGACCGTAATCTGCGGAAGGAGACTGCAGGAAAAGAAAAACGCTTAAGCGAATTAATCTTTGAGCTTTTAGAGAAAGCGAAGGATATTGACCGCGCCATTAACACGGTGCTTGCACTGGTGGGAGAGAGAAAATCGCTTTCACGCATTACGGTGATGCAAAGAAACGGTGAAGTTCTTGATGTGGTTTATCAGTGGACGGCAAGAGGCGTTGTGCCGAATCCCAGACTGGATGGACATACCATCCTGGATTATCAGAGCCGTATGCGTGAGAATTTTACTGAGGATGGAATGGGGATCATTGATGAAGGAACGGTGGCTAAGTTTGACGGCAGTAAGAAGGATATCCTGCTGCCGGCAGGCTGTAAGTCGCTGATGTATTGTGATATGCTGGAATTTGGCGAGCCGACGGGTATGATCGCGTATGTTGACTGTACCGGAAACCGGGAATGGAAGGATAAGGATTTTAAATCGTTTCGGACGATCACGCGGCTGATCTCCGCATACACGCTGAAAGCGAAAGCGATCAGAAAAGAGTAGCGGCTTATCATAAAGCTTTGATGAGAAAGAGAGAGCGGAATGTACATAAAAAAGCGCCTGCAATATGATGCAAGCGCTTTTTCGATACTTGTTGTGCGGTTAGTCCGGATTGGAGAATGGAACGCCTTCCGGAGCAAATGCAAATTTGGTTGTAAACTTAACAACGTCAAAGGTATTCGGATGCGGAATCTCAATCGGCGGGATGGGGATGACCTGATAGTTGGCAAAATCAGGGTATTCATCAATATCTGCCATATAAGTAATAAACGGATACTGACGACCATGCAGGATCAGACACTCGCCCTTTTCTTTATTGAAACGCTGCAGCTCCGTGACGGAGATCAACTTACGTTTTTCGGCGCCTCCCGGTCCCCAGGCATCAATCTCTCCGCAAAGGAAGCTGATCTCATTTAAGAGGTCACGTTCACGGGAAGTCAGGAAGATCCAGTTATCGCAGTTACCCTTGATGGTATCTGCATCTTCGCCATAGCGTCCCTTCAACTGATGGATACTCTGCGCTACCAGATAGAATCTCATGTTTCGGCTTCGGGCAGCGGAAATCATGGAAGGCATATCCGGTATCTTTGGTATGTTACAAAACTCATCCAGAACAAAGTTTACCCGGATCGGCAGGGCAAGCTTAGCCTGACGCTGCGCTTCGCCAATCAGGATCTCATATACCTGCTTGATAAACATCGTTACCAGGAAGTGACAGGTCGTCTTTTCATCGGGTACGATGATATATACGGCAGTCTTTTCATGACCGAACATACGGATGTCAAAGGTATTGGAGCAAAGCATGTCAGTCAGACGCTTATTCATATTGAAGATGTTGACCATACCATAAAGCACTGTCATGATAGAGGAAACGGTCTTTTCGTTCTCGCCAAGAAGCGTTCCTTTGAACAGCATACCGATGGTATTCTGATTGTTCATCTTGCCGGACAGGGTCTTTAAGGATTCCAGACTGGACTGGGAACAGAGAGCTGTCAGGCTTCGCAGGTTTACGGCATTCTCTGCGGCTGCCGCTTCAAATAACAGGTACATGTTGGCAGTCAGAAGACCTTCCGCCATCATCGGATAGAGCAGGTCGGAGGAATTTTCCTTCTGCGGCGCGGACAGGGTTGCCGCAAGGTCATTGACAAGGTTGTTAGCTTCATCACGACGACCGCTGTAGTAATACTCATAGGGAAGCGCGAGAGGATCCCACATATCGCCATAGCCGATATCTCGGAAGTTCAGGACAACGACTTTATATCCATGATCCTTTGCAAATCCCGCAGTACGAACATACAACTCAGCCTTCGGGTCAGTAACGACGAAGGATTCACCGGCGCGGATAAACATATTGATGGTCGGCATACAGAACAGACGGGTTTTTTTGGAACCGGTAGCGCCAAAGATCAAGGTATGGGTATCGCGTCCGTCCAGATATGCGGTATGTCCGTCTGACATAACAGGAATACCGCCTGTAGGATATACCGGCGCGGAAAGATCGACCTTGGTTGCGGAACGCTGCATCTCCTCTACGCTTGCCCATCTGGTCTGACCGGTGTTGCTTTTATAACGTGTATTTTTAATCTGATTACTGCTCATTCTTATATCCTCCTTACTGAATGTTGTATTGTGCGGTAAATACGCGCGTATTATTCTGAATCAGTTCTGATACATACATACCATCAGGAGCGAATGCGCTGATCATTCCCTTGGTAACGATCCCGTCATAGGGAGGAGTGGAAGTATATACAGAATAAACGATATCGGCAGCCAGACGGTCTAACATCTGGTAGCCTGCGAAATACTGATCCTCACGAAGCTTGTTTACCGTCGCGATGACCATTGTCTCCGCCTCCGGATCAAGATTTAAGCCGTATTCCTGAATTTCATTCTTTATGTAGGCGCCGAGTTCTTCAGAATCCGGAAGGGACATCTCGATGACTTCGATCCGGAAGAAAAGAACCAGGATCTTCATCAGCTGCTCGACTGCTTCGGGATCATAGTTATGGATATTGAAGATGATCATGATATCATTATCCATGGTGGCAAGGAATTTTAACAGGTTGATAAAATTCTCTTCATGGAAATGTCCGACCCATTCACCCAATTCGATAGACAAAAGTCCTTTGTATTCACTTCTGAAGCCCGCCGCATCACGAATCTTCTCTGCGAGCTTCTGGATCTCGTGGAAGTTGTTCTTATCCGGAACATATTCGAGATAGTATTCAAAATATTTGACATTGCCGTAAAATTCCACCATATTATCTGCTTCATCCAGATAATTCGTAAGAAGTGAGAGCAATCCCGTCTTATCAATGCCGTTATCTGAAACCCAGACAAGATCAGGAAGAACCAGAGTCTGCTTTGCCTGATAACGGGTGATATTCTCGCTAAAACGCTCCCAGCGTTCGATAACATCCTTAAAACCGGAGAGCCCTTTTAGTGACATGATCTGGTCATAGTACGCGTTTTCTGCCATTCGTTGTTACCCACCTTTCATTTTTGCTGATTGAATTAGTATATTGCACACCATCCTGCAATGTGTGAATTGAAAATACCTTCTGATAAACATTATATCAGATATGCCCGCCTTTGACCATAGAGAAATCAAGATAATTCAAAATAAAATAGGATAATAAAAACCTGACCTTGCGGTCAGGTTTTTTCACGTGCGCGACAGGATTCGAACCCACGACCTTCTGGTCCGTAGCCAGACGCTCTATCCAGCTGAGCTACGCGCACATGGACATTGTGTCCGAATAATAGATTATCACACTGCCTTCCGATTGTCAAATGATTTTTCCGGAAAGAAATATCTTATCCAATGGTGAGCGCTTCAACAACGAACCACTTGTTCCCGTCTTTTCCGACTGCGATTACCTCTGTCAGATTCACGGTATCACTGCCTGTTTCATAGGTTTCCACTATTGCGTATAAATCACATATGGAAATATCCAGTTGTACGCCATAGGTTTCATAAATGTGGACAAGGAAATTTTCCAATTCTTCATCCGATAATGTGTATTGTTCCGAAATTTCATAGGTAAATGTAAAGCTGCCGTAAGTGTTAGCCATAGCGGCTTCATATTCTTCCACGCTGCTTGCGCCTTTGTTTTCCAGAAAAACCTGCAGGAAAGCATCCCGGAGCACAGGGTGCACAGCCTCATATGACGCTTCGATATTCATATTGCCATATTCGCGGATAAATTGATCCAAAGCCTCTTCACTGGTATCAAATCCCTCAGAAGCATCATATCCGCCTGCGGAACTTCCCTGATCCGGATTTTGTATATCAGAAGAGACATATTCATCCGTGACAATATCAAGGATATACCATTTCCCGTCCTCTTTTCCAAAATAAAATGTTTCAAGGATAACCGCCGTTCCGTTATCTCCGGAAATGGTCTCCTGGATTTGACATGCACAGGCATCCGAAAAATCGGCATTAAACTGCATTCCATAGAATTCTTCCGTCTCCGAAATAAAATCTTCCAGTTCTTTATCTGACAGATACCTTGACTGAAGAACCTCATATTCAATTGAATACCCGCCATAAAAGCTGCTCAATACTTCTGCATACTCTTCCAGGCTGTCCAGAGAAACATTGCCCAGAACAAGTTCTGTGACTGCGTCCTTGATATCAGGATGATAAAATTGATATGCCGACTCCACATCCAGACGTCCGTAAACTTCCATGAATGCCTCCAAGGTATCGAGGACTTCATCCTCATCCGCGGTCAATGTAAAAGTGACATTATTCTTTACGACCTTTTTCGTGAATACTGCGATAATATACCATTCGCCGTCTTCTTTTGCTACAATATACTGGTCAACGACCTTCAATGTTCCGTTTTTGCCGGAATAGGTTTCTGTCACCTGATAAGCATACGCTTGGGAAATATCCAGCCGAACCTTGAACGTGCTGTAAATCTCCGAAAGAGTGTCTTCCAGTTCCTCCTTTGACAGTCTTGTGGATTTATTGATTTCATATTCCAGTTCCAGACCGCCAAAATACATGTCGAGATAGTCTTCCAATTCCTCCAGATCAGATACGGAATACATATCCAATTGGTCCTCTATCGTCTCCTCGCGGACATCAGGATGGAAAAGCTCATAAGCATCCTCCAGTTTCAAACGGTCATAATCCTTCATAAATGCCATGATGAGAGCTTCGCCGGCTTCAAGGTTTTTGTTTTCCATTGCTCCCCATGCAAAGAATCCCCCGACGCCCAATAGAAGAACTGCCAGAACGATTCCCAGAATAATAAATACAACCTTTGCGCCTTTGCCCTTTTTTGGAGGCGTCGCCGTCTGAGCGGAAGTTTCCATTCCCATTTGATTGTTGTCCATGTGTTTCTCCCTTATTGTTGATTTGTTATTTTTCCTTCGATTTCCCAAAATTGATAATTACTAAGGCTTATTCTTATGAGATTTGTATCGCAATCGATCTGTTTTGCGCCATATACTCTATATTTGTTTCCTTTGTATGCAGTACCCATTTCATCTGTGTCGAAAATCACGAAATAAATATTTTTGTCAAACCTGTCGGAGATAACGGTGCCGGGTTTTAAATGAAGAAAGTCGTTTTCTGTCATATCTTTTGTCTCCCCAATATCGATCCATATATTTAATTATAAATTAGTCGTTTGATATTTGCAATAAATATTGAAGCATTTGATTCCCACGGAGTGCAATTTTATTGGGCAATTTTGCCGGAGAGTATCATTTTGGGTATTGTAATCTGTAGGGGGAATGAATTATAATATTCTCTGCATGAGTTATTTCTGTTTGGCTTTGATATTCTTATTTTGCAAAAGGGTATTTTGTAGGATCAGGGAGATGATAATGGTATGACATGTGAAGAATTAAATGAACTTCATGAAAAGCAGCAGGGATTTATCGCTAAGACGGGGATCCGTATTACAGAGCTGAGGGAAGGGCATGCGAAGGGCAGAGTTGTTTTGGATGCAAGCTGTAATAATCCAATGGACTATGTTCACGGAGGCTGTTTATTTACGTTGGCGGATACGGTTGGCGGACATGCCGCTATGAGTTATGGAGGGATCGTCACGACTTCATCGGCGGAGATCCATTATCTGAATCCCGCTAAGGATACGGAATATATCGAGGCGGAAGCCAATGTGATCCGCAATGGCAGAACCATATCTTTATTTGACGTGATGATCAGGGATGATAAAGGGACGGAGATCTGTAAGCTGATCCTGACATATTTTAGAATTGGTGAGCAATAGGAAGAGGGGGAAACAATGAACGCATCAAAAGTTGAATTATCCAAATGTTTTTTAAGTTCCATCGACGCGGCAAAGAAGTTTGTGGATTATAATGAATATCAGTTAGATCCGGATGGAGAGATCTATCAGTATATTTTGCAGCTGTATGCGTATAATTATGATAATGTTGCTGCCAAGAAAGCAAGGTTTTCGGAGGATTCCTTTCTGGCGGGTGTGCTGCCGGAGAAAGAGGAGGATTTTGCGGCATTTGTGGATGTGGTAACGGATGAGATGCACGATCTTCTTGGAGAGGCGGTCAGTCTGGGCGCGGGAAGCGGTCTGTTTTTGTGGGCGACCGTGGAGGAGCAGCCGGTCATCGCGTTTTTCAAATTAAATTATCAGACGAAATTCACCTGCGACATGACGGAGGACGGACAGGTGATCTGGAAGCAGAGCGGCAGGCTTCTGCCGTCCCATACCCAGAAGGAGTATGATTATTTCTATATCAACCTTTATGAAAGAAAGGTCTGGATGTCGGACAGCAAGTGTTACATAGACGGAGAAATGGTCAATTATATGGCGGAGCGCATCCTGCGGCTGGAACTGAAGAAGTCAGAAAAAGAGATGGTCACTGTCTTTGAAAATGCGGTTCTGGATACGATCAAGGAATGTTATAAGGAACATGAGGAAGCGCCGAAGAAGGTATTTGAATATCGTCAGGAAGCGGCGTCCGAGGCAGTGGAAATGGGTGAGATCAGTCCGGTGAAGATGGAGGAAAGACTGTTTGCCGACAATGAAAGAGCGAAGGAAGTCTATCGTGAGAAAGTGGAGGAGCTGCAGATCGCCGATAAGCCGGTAGAGGTCGGAAAGAAGACGGAACGGAAGCTGAAGAAAAAACAAAAGATCGTCTTAGAGAGCGGGATCGAACTGCAGGTGCCACTTGAATGTCTGGAGGACAGCAACCTCTTTCAGTATCAGCAGGACGAGCATGGCAATGTGTTGATCAGGATACAGGATGTGGGCGGAGTGCTGAAATAAACTTCTAATAGGATAACAAAACAATTATTTAAGGAGGGGATAATCAGAAGTCAAACCAAAGTCCTGTAAGCTATCATCAGGGCATGGGAATTGATGCTGTCCGGAGAGGAGAAGATCTTTCCTACTACCATAGGGACGAGCAGCTAAGCACGGCGTTTCTGACAGTCGGGGAAAATGGGGACATTCAGAACAGCTATCTGTATGATGCATTCGGCATGGGGCTGGAAGAGCAGGAATTATTCCCTAACCGCATCCGCTATACGGGACAGCAGTATGATGAGCTGACAGGGCAGTATTACTTAAGGGCAAGATATTATAACCCTGTATATGGGCATTTCATACAGGAGGATGTCTATCAGGGGGACGGGCTGAACCTGTACGCGTACTGTGACAGCAATCCGGTGGTATATTATGATCCGAGCGGGTATGATGCAGCTTTCTGTGGAAACGCAGCTACAGGGGATACGGATGAGAAGACGGTAAATACGCGGACGGAACAGACTACACAAGGTAATGTAGAGGGTGGCAGTGGTTCTGTACAGACAATAAGTAATAAATTTCCAAATGATAATCAAGCAGGGAAAAGCTTTAATTATACAGCAGAAAATGGCAGGATACATATAGAAAATGGTATTAAAAATGTTGATTTTGTGATAGATATGGATGGCAATCTACATATCGGTAGAGGACATTCATATTTAGCTGGTGGCAATTCAGTACAAGCGGCTGGGACAATGAAAGTTAATTCACAAGGATATGTTAGGCTTATAACGAATGAGTCTGGGCATTTTCAACCTACTACAGTACAAGCAATGAATTATCCAACCGTTTTTAGAAATGCAGGATTAGATATTGATAACGCATGGATTAGAATTGGAGAATTTGAAACATCTATGTCAAATTATGTAATTGATTCGAAGATATTTTATAATGGTCTAATTAGAAATATGCCTTAATTATGGAGAAAGAGGATATGATAAAGTTGAAAGAAATGAATAAATCTATTTTCTATGATAATCTTATGATGACAATAAATGAGATTATGGGGGATATGAAATTAGATGATAAAAGTCTTAGATTTAAAATCATACCTGTTTATGAAAAGGATAAGCCATTTAATGGACTTGATAATCAAATGAGATTAATTGCTTTGAGTGAGAAAAATGTGGGAAATAGATTGTTGACTGTTGATGAAACAGTAAATTTAGTGGCATGCCAGTCGCCATTTGTTCCAATATGGATTAATATTTCATTGAATGAAATGAATGAACATCGAATCATTTTTAACTTTGAAACAAGTTTAAGATTTAGAAAACCTTCCCAATTAAGAAATGTGGAAACAGGACATCCACCATTTAAAGCGATGATGAATAATATTTAATTAAAACCCGTATCGGAGGTATTTCTAGATTTGAAAAAGTCTTGGAATACCTCCGATTTTTTTGTAATTACTTCAAATCAACTAGCTGCACAAGCGGAGTAAAACAACACTGCATCGCCATGCGGAACACTACCGAAGTGTAGGCTGCGTTCTGAGCATGAATGGCGGCTATCCATTTCTTGATAACATTCCGCTGTTCTTCAGATAATTCCAGATTTTCATACTGTTCACAAAGTTCTGCTTCTTCCGCTGTTGCTTCCAGATATTCGGTATCTTGTTGCAGATTTTGATAAACATTGTTATGCTCACGTTCTTCCAGATGCACAAAAAGAAGTTGGGAAAAATCTGTATCTCTCATAGGGGTACCTCCTTTCCGAGATGATAATCTCTAGCACACACGATATCGAAAAAGTCAAAATCAATCCGTTTGCAAAATCCAATAAAATTTATTGCTGAAAATATGGCACAATAGATAAAACTATTTTGATGGAATAAAAATCTCAGAATAAAAGGGAATGTTATTTACTGGAAGAAAAAAGAAATGGGGATTCAACATCTTATTCCTATGATAAAGCTGGAAATCGGACAGAAAAAAAGAATAAAAACGGAAAAATCATATATTTTTATAACAAAAAAATCAGCTTGATAATCTTGAAAATGTAGAAACAAATGAAAAAAGATACTTTATTTATGACCGGCAAGGCGGTATAATAGAAGCAAAAGAAGGCGTGCGCCGTTTTGTTTACAACAGCAGACACCAGCAGACCAAGGTAGAGACAGAAGATGGCAGAGTTCAGAAAAATCTCTATGATGCTGAGGGATTGCGTTTTGAATTGACCGAAAATGGAAAGCGCGCCTGCTTTGTTTATTATGACAGTGAGCTTTTATATGAGGAGGAAAAGAAGTATGAAAATGGAAACACTGCAAAAGGATATGATCGCGGCTATGAAGGCGCACGATAAGGCAAGAAAGGACGCAATTTCCTCTCTGGTATCGGCGGTGAAGAAAGCAGCGATCGATGAAGGATGTCGGGAGGATATCCCGGAGGAACTGACAAACCGCGTGATCTTGAAGGAGATGAAGACGGTCAAGGAGCAGATCGACGGCTGTCCGGCAGACAGGAAAGAACTGCTGGAGGAATATCAGACACGTTATAATGTCATCTCGGAATATGCGCCGCAGATGATGTCGGAAGCAGAGGTAGAGGCGGTTCTGAAGGATAAATTTGCGGATGTGCTTGCAACAAAGAATAAAGGACAGATCATGAAAGCCGTTATGGGCGAGCTGAAAGGCAAGGCGGACGGCAAGGTGATCAATCAGGTCGTTGCGAAGCTGTGCCAATAATAGTTCACGCTTATTTAAGTCGGGGATTAATATGAAATAGACATTTTAGCTTGGGAGAGCCGGGAAACCGGCTCTTATTTAATTCGTGAAAATCTTTGCCCGACTGATTCGTTATATAGGATGACAGGAATTTTTGTATCAGGTTTAGAAAGGGACAAAGAGAAAATTTATGAAGCGGCGCAAAAAAAGAAATCAATATAAAATAAAAATTGCGGCTGTCATGCTGCTGATGCTTTTGATATGGATAGCGGTTTTTTACAGAATCATGGATTCAGGCAATTCCGGGTTTCCTTTTCGTGTCAATACGCATCCTGTTGCCAGTGTGGAAAATGGCTGGAATCTCATTTTGGTGAATCGTAATAATTATATACCGGATGACTATGAGATCGAGTTGACGGAATTAGCCAACGGAGAAAAAGTGGATTCCAGAATATATCCTCAGTTACAGCAAATGTTTGATGATATGAGGGCGGAAGGGCTATATCCGATCGTGCGGGAAGGATACCGGTCAGCGGAAGAGCAGGAAGAAATATTTCTTGAAAAAGTACGAGCCTATATGAATGAAGGATATTCCCGATCAAGGGCGGAAAAGATCGCGGAAGAATGGGTTGCGGTTCCGGGGACAAGCGAGCATCAACTGGGGATTGCCGTTGATATCAATGCGGATAAGGAGCGGTGTGAGAATGAGGACGTTTATCTGTGGCTTGCGGAAAATGCGCACAAATACGGATTTATACTGCGTTACCCGCAGGGCAAAGAGGAAATTACCGGAATCAGCTATGAACCATGGCATTTCAGGTATGTCGGTGTAGATAATGCGCAGATCATCCATGAAAAGCAGATATGTCTGGAGGATTTTATTGAAAGCATAGAATATACAGGTAAGCAATGAGCAGTGCGCGAG
>DLOQ01000180.1:7264-7571 GCA_002479655.1 Lachnospiraceae bacterium UBA7480 | reverse complement strand
GAAGCAAAGCGGAATCGAGCTTGGCACTGTAAACTTATGATAGAATAATAAGGGCAGAACCAATAAAAATCGGTTCTGCCCTTAAGTAACTCTCATTCACAGATCTTATGTGATCGTCTGTATTCAGCCCATCGTTACTTCAACAGTATGTGTTTTGCCGTCGCCGAATGCAGGAAGGACGTTGCCTTCGATTGCATTGCCGTCAACCGTTACCGCTTTTACGCCCTTGCACACATGGTTCGGGTTTGTTACCTTAATATCATAGGTCGCGCCGCGGAACTCACGTTTTGCGCTGAGTCCGTCCCAC
>DLOQ01000180.1:0-7255 GCA_002479655.1 Lachnospiraceae bacterium UBA7480 | reverse complement strand
CCCAGAATATACTGGGAGATTGCAACCATGTTCCATGCTGCCGTACCGGTCAGCCAGGAGTTCTTGCCCTGACCAAAGTGGTTGCCGGGCTTTCCGATATCGGAACCGGCGTCCTTTCCGCCGATCATCTGACCGTAAACATACGGCTCCGTCTTGTGGATATCAGACGTTTCCTCAGTAAATGCAGGGGCAATCTTGGAATAATATTCAAATGCTTTGTCTCCGCGTCCGGCATAAGCTTCTGCGCAGATGATCCATGCATTGTTATGCGTAAAGATGCCGGCATTTTCCTTATAGCCGCCCGGATATGTTGAGATCTCGCCATACTGTACATAATATTTTGTATAGGCAGGATTGTTCAGTACAAGACCAAAGTCGGTATTTAAGTACTTATCAATGGCGTTGAGNNCTTGCCGATCTCGGACATAACCGCAAATCCCTGCGGTTCAATGAAGATCTTGCCTTCTTCACATTCTTTGGAGCCCATCTTCTTGCCTTCCGCATCATAAGCACGCAGGAACCAATCGCCGTCAAATGCGGATTCCATAATATTTGCCTTCATCTTGTCGATCTCAGCCTGCGCTTTGGCAGCCTCATCTTCCTTGCCAAGATGTTTTAAGATTGCTACATAGTTAGGACCTGTATAGGTAAAGAGCGTAGCCACCATAACGGACTCGGCAATCTTGGAATAACCGCCTTCCGCGGCAAATTTTGGATTCGTGTAGGTTTGGAAACTTTCACCCGGCGTATCGGAATAGCAGGAAAGATTGATACAGTCATTCCAGTCGGCACGCATTGCGAGCGGAAGTCCGTGAGGACCCAGATTATTCACTATATGATAGAAGGAAACCTTCAAATGCTCCAGCATAGGCTGCGCAATCGACATATCATTGTCATATGGAACCATCTCGTCAAGGATCGTCCAGTCGCCGGTTTCCTTTATGTATGCGGAAACGGAAAGGATCAGCCACAACGGATCATCCGAGAAGTCGCCGCCGATATCGGCATTGCCTTTCTTAGTCAGCGGTTGATACTGATGATAGCATCCGCCGTCCGGGAACTGCGTGGAAGCAATATCAATGATACGTTCCCTTGCCCGGTCAGGTATCTGGTGTACGAAACCAAGAACGTCCTGATTGGAATCGCGGAAGCCCATGCCGCGACCGATGCCGGACTCAAAGTAAGAAGCGGACCGGGAAAGATTAAATGTTACCATACACTGATACTGGTTCCAGATATTGACCATACGGTTGACCTTGTCATCCGGCGTTTCGACATTCAGGATGCCAAGAAGTTTGTCCCATGCAGCCTTAAGCTCTGCCATTCCGGCAGCAACTTTTTCCGGCGTGTTGTACTGCTCGATCATTTTAAGCGCTTTTGCTTTGTTGATCGTCTTGCCGTCTGCTTCAAATTTCTGGTCAGCAGGCATTTCTACATAACCAAGGATATATACAAGTGTCTTGGATTCTCCCGGAGCAAGCGTAATCTTCTTGTAATGGGAAGCGATCGGAGACCATCCGTCGGCAAAGGAATCCGTTGCTTTTCCGGCCATAACAGCTTCCGGATTGTGGAATCCGTTGTAAAGACCGATGAAAGCATCCCTGTCGGTATCATATCCGTCAATGGTATCATTAACGGTATAGAATGCAAAGTGATCGCGTCTGTCTCTGTATTCTGTCTTATGATAAATCGTAGAGCCGACGACTTCAACGCGCCCTGTACTGTAGTTTCTCTGGAAGTTTGTGCAGTCGTCCTGCGCATCCCACAGACACCATTCAGCAAAGGAGAAGAGTGAAAATTCCTTGGAAGAGCTGCCTTCGTTGGTTAGGACTACCTGCTGTACTTCTCCGTCGTAATTCTGAGGAACAAAAAAGGTAACTTCCGCCTTTAAATCATTTTTCTTGCCCGTAATAATGGTATAGCCCATGCCATGCCGGCATTCATAAGCGTCAAGCTCCGTCTTGACCGGAGACCAGCCGGGATTCCAGATCGTCTCACCGTCCTTAATATAGAAATAACGACCGCCCATATCAATGGGAACGTTGTTATAACGATACCTTGTAATTCTACGAAGCCTTGCATCCTTATAGAATGAGTAACCGCCCGCAGTATTGGAAATCAGTGAAAAAAATCCCTGCGTACCCAGATAGTTGATCCATGGATATGGAGTTCTGGGAGATGTGATGACATACTCTCTGTTGGCATCATCAAAATAACCAAACTTCATATTTTATTCTCCTTCTCTGATATAGTTTTGCCGGGAAACCCCCGCCCATAAATTACGGCGCATGCCCTTTGGACAGGCGTGACCGCTGTCATTAATTATACAGAAGATGGAAGTAAATAGCAAGATATTATATCAAATATAAAATGAAAAATTGCCGCGAAAATTACGGCGTTGAAATTATTAAAATATTATAAAGAAAGAATAAAAATAGTATTAAACCGCGGAATGAAAAACAACTTCGGGAGAGTTGATCTCCCCCGAAGTCCGCCAGATTTAGTAATCGTAATCCTGATCTTTGGTTGAGTTGTTGCAGTTGCTGGACTGATTCTGAGAAGAATTCTGGCTGCTGTTCTTGCTCTGATTCTGAGTAGAATTCTGAGTAGAATTCTGGCTGCTGTTCTTGCTCTGATTGTTCTTCTGATTCTGGTTGTTGTCGTTGTTTGCCATGTTACATAGCCTCCATCATAAAATTTTTCCTGCATTATGTGCAGAATAGCATAGAGAAAGGATAAAATCGTTCTCTATGTGTAGTAGTATTTACCAGATAAAAATATTTATTCGTCAGGATATCATGGATTCACATATTTTTTGAAATGCAGGAAATCATTATGTCGGGAAATTCAAAATTTAAAATTGATTCCGCTTTGCTTAAGTATCGCATTTGCGGTATGTCTTGATTTTATCTTGGTATCGACAGTTACATGCCGGTCTGTGAGAGGGCTGTACCATATATCATGATCGCCCTTGCCCCGTCGAATGAAAGTACAGTCGTTTTGTAAAAGAATTTTGCGAACTTTCTTTTCATATTCAGCCATTACATAACCATCCTTTCGTGGCGTTCAGATTTAAAGGTTAAAGAAAATGGTTTTGCTTCGGGTGAATTTAATTCGAGTAGTTCGGGAATGGCAAATCGCGTCCGTTCCAACAACGCATCAAATGAACCGGATTCAAGAACAAGTCCGGGAATATCCTCACTTGTGGCGATCCATACGTCAGCTTCATCATCCCAAGTGAAAGTGATAACATATTCCATAGTATATTCCTCCTATATATGAATATTATCGAAAAAATAATAATTATTATTCTGTTTCAAGATAACAAAAAGAATTAAACATCTGTTTCGTAATATTATATCACAAGCGAATGGAAAAGGAAACTAAAAGAGCATATATTAATGGGATTCGTTGTCTGAAAACCATAAAATTATTGACATCAAAATATGTTGCGGATAGAATGAAAAGAGTAAATTTTTAATAGAAACAGATTCTTAATAATGGAAACGGATATTAGAGGAATATGAACCGCTATGAACTGATCGCTCCCTGCCATTTTGGACTGGAGGCGGTGCTGAAAAAAGAAATTATCGATATTGGCTATGACATCTCATCCGTAGAGGACGGAAGGGTGTGCTTTTATGGAGATGAGGAAGCGGTATGCCGCGCCAATGTCAATCTCCGTACCGCAGAACGCATCCTGATCAAGGTAGGTGGCTTTCGTGCCGGGACGTTTGAGGAATTGTATCAGGGAACAAAGGCGCTTCCATGGGAGAGGTACATCCCTAAGAATGGGAAATTCTGGGTGGTAAAGGCTGCCAGCGTGAAGAGCAAGTTGTTTTCTCCTTCAGATATTCAGGCTGTTATGAAAAAAGCGATGGTAGACAGGTTAAAGGAGAAGTACGGTATCCAGTGGTTTGCGGAAGATGGAGAGAAATTTCCCATCAGAGTATTTTTAATGAAGGATGAAGTGACGGTGGGGCTTGACACGACAGGAGAGTCCTTACATAAAAGAGGTTACCGGAAGCTGACGGCGAAAGCGCCGATTGCGGAGAATCTTGCCGCCGCGCTGATCATGCTGACGCCATGGAATAAGGAAAGGATCCTGGTTGACCCGTTTTGCGGGAGCGGCACCTTTGCAATCGAGGCGGCTATGATGGCGGCCGGGATGGCGCCCGGAATGAACCGGCATTTTACGGCGGAACAATGGGGGCATATCGTTACACCGGCATTGTGGAAGGATACGATAGAGGAGGCGCAGGAGNNTGATGCCGCCGCCTGTCCCGATATACAGGCATATGATATTGATCCGGAGATGATACGGATCGCAAGGAGCAACGCAAGACTTGCCGGTGTGGAGCAGATGATCCACTTGCAGACGCGGCCGGTAGAGCAGTTAAGTCATCCGAAGAAATATGGGTTTATCATTACGAATCCGCCATATGGGGAGCGTCTGGAAGAGAAATCGGCGCTGCCGGCATTGTATAAAACGATCGGAGAGCGGTACCGGCAGCTGGACAGCTGGTCGATGTATCTGATCACTGCTTATGAAAAGGCGGAGGCGGATATCGGCAGGAAGGCGGATAAGAACAGGAAGATCTACAATGGGATGATGAAGACCTATTATTATCAGTTTATGGGACCGAAACCGCCGAAGCGAAATGCGGAGCAGAGATGAATGGAGGCAAAAGATGAGAACGATAATATTTGCTACGACCAATCAGGACAAGCTGGTTGAGATCAGGGAGATTATGGGGGAGGCTGCTGGGGAGATCAAAACCATGTCCGAGATCGGATTTACGGGAGAGATCGAGGAAAACGGCGCTACCTTTCGTGAGAATGCTTCGATCAAGGCGGCGGCTGTTGCTGAATATATTAAAAGAGAGAAGCCGGAATATGCGGACGCGGTGGTACTGGCGGATGATTCGGGACTGGAGATCGATTTTTATGATAAGAAACCGGGCGTCATGTCGCACCGCTGGCTGGGTGAGCGGACGTACCCGCAGGCGATGGCGGATATCATTGAGGAAATGAAGGATGTGCCGGAGGAAAAGCGCACGGCAAGATTTGTCTGCTCGATCGCGGCAGCAGTAGGGGAAGAACTCTTTACCGTGCAGGAGACAGTGGAGGGGAGCATCGGGCATGAGATCATCGGGGAGAATGGATTTGGCTACGATCCTTTCTTCTACATAAAAGAGTATGGCTGTACGACTGCGCAGATGAGTCCGGAACAGAAAAATGAGATCAGCCACCGGGGAAAGGCGATGCGCGCCATGAAAAAAGAATTGGCGGAAAGGTTTGGTTTATAAAATATGAAGATTATGATCATCAGTGATACCCATAGGGAAAGGCGCAACTTTTATAAAGTGTTGGAACGGGAAAAGCCAATCGATCTTTTGGTGCATTGCGGGGATCTTCAGATGGATGAACTGGAGCTGGGGACGATGGCAGGATGCAGGATTGAGGCGGTGGCAGGGAATATGGATTTTGGCGCCGGTCTGCCCGGAGAAAAGATATTCCAAATCGGTGCCTATAAGGTCTTTCTTACCCATGGGCATCTCTATGGCGCGCATTTTGACGACGGGGAACTTAGACGGGTAGGAGAGGAAGAAGGCGCTGATATCGTGATGTTCGGACATACGCATTGTCCGCAGATCAAGCGGTATGGCAGCATGGTCGTCCTGAATCCGGGCAGCATCGCTTTTCCGCGGCAGGCGGACAGAAGACCGACTTATGCGTTGATGACGATCGACGAGGCGGGAGAAGCGCATTATGAGATCAAATATGTATAGCTGAGGCGGTCTTTGATCATAAAAAATAACAGATAAGAAATAATAGATAAGAAATTCCGGCATTGGGAGGACGATATGGGGGATCTTATCATTATAGTGATTCTTCTGTGTATTATCAGCAGTATTATCATCTATTTATACAAAGCGAAGAAGAAGGGCAAAACCTGTATCGGCTGCCCGTATGGAGGACAATGCGGCAGCCGTCAGGAGGGCGGCTGTGCAAAACATGAAAAAGAGGATACGGAGTAAAAAGTTGAAATATGGATCAGTTAAATTTATTTGATGACAGGGAAAAAACGGCGCCTCTTGCAAGCCGTCTGAGACCGCATACTTTGGAAGAATATGTAGGACAGAAACATTTGATCGGGGAAGGGAAGATCCTCAGACGCTTAATTGAGGACGACCAGATTCCTTCCATGATATTCTGGGGACCGCCGGGGGTTGGAAAAACTACTCTGGCAAGAATTATCGCGGAGAAAACAAAGGCGGAATTTGTAGAATTCAGCGCTGTGAATAGCGGGATCAAAGAGATCAAGGACGTGATGGAACAGGCGGAACAAAATCGGAGGATGGGAATCCGCACGCTGTTATTTGCGGATGAGATCCACCGCTTCAATAAGGCGCAGCAGGATGCGTTTCTTCCTTTTGTGGAAAAAGGAAGTATCATTCTGGTAGGAGCTACCACGGAGAATCCCTCTTTTGAGATTAATTCCGCTTTATTGTCCCGTTGTAAAGTATTCATTTTAAAGCCGTTGCAGGAGGAGGAGTTAAAGCAGGTACTGGAGCATGCGTTAAAAAGCTCCATGGGATTAGGAAACCTGCAGATCGACATAGCGGATTCGCATCTGCAGGCGATCGCCCGTTTTGCCAATGGGGATGCCAGAACGGCGCTGAATACTTTGGAGATGGCAGTATTTAACAGTAAAATGAATGAAAACGCCGTGCNNGCATGAACCGGCGTTCTCTGCTGTATGATAAGAATGGCGAGGAACATTATAATTTGATTTCCGCGCTGCATAAATCCATGCGCAACAGTGATCCTGATGCAGCGGTTTATTGGATGTATCGGATGCTGGACGGAGGGGAGGAGCCGTTGTATATCGCAAGGCGTTTGGTACGGTTTGCGAGTGAGGATGTGGNNGCCGATGCCTTGCAGGTTGCGGTTGCCGCATATCAGGCATGTCATTTTTTAGGGATGCCGGAGTGTGATGTGCATCTGGCGCATGCAGTCGTTTATCTTTCCATGGCGCCGAAATCGAATGCAATTTATAGAGCCTGCGAGGCTTGCAAAGCAGACATCAAAGAGCTTCCGGCAGAACCAGTCCCGTTGCAGATCTGTAACGCGCCCACCAATCTGATGAAAGAGATGAATTATGGAAAAGGCTATATTTATGCCCACGATACGGAAGAGAAGCTGACGAAAATGAAATGTCTGCCGGAGTCATTGGCTGACAGGCGGTATT
>DLOQ01000015.1 GCA_002479655.1 Lachnospiraceae bacterium UBA7480 | reverse complement strand
CCGATTAGAGTTTCGCAATTGCCTAAGTATTATATATTGCAATTGTATAACTGCAACGCTTGGTTTACATAACATATGTGTGTTATTTTGCAAACAGCTTCTTCAGATTCTCCTCCACCAGCTTGGAACCGATCACGCAGATCTTACCGGTCACCTGAGGCTGTCCTTCCCTGACGTCGCTTTCCCCCGGCACATAATCAAAATAGATCCATGTCCCGTCCTCTGCAGGCACCATCCCCTTCGCCCGGAGAATCATGCCGAGTTCCTTTGACTCATCCAATGTCTCAAGGAGCGTCTCTATCTCCTGTTTTGAATATTTCGCGGGAGTCTCCATGCCCCAGCTGCCAAATACCTCATCTGCATGATGATGTCCATGATGATCATGGTCATGACATCCGCAGGTGCAGCCTTCTCCATGGTCATGATGATGCTCGTGTTCATGACCTTCCTCGTGATCGTGTTCATGCCCGTGACCTTCCTCATGGTCGTGGTGGTCGTATTCATGACCTTCCTCGTGATCGTGGTGATCGTGCTCGTGTCCGTGATCTTCCTCGTGATCATGATGATGGTGCCCATGTCCCTCCTCATGATCGTGGTGATGATGTTCTTCTTCATGATCATGGTCATGGTGATGATGCTCATGCTCCTCCTGCACCTTCTTCAGGAGCTCTGTCAAAAGATCCTCTTCCTTCTCGATCGTCTCCCTGATCTTCGTTCCCGCAATCTCATCCCACGGCGTTGTGATGATGGTCGCCTTATCATTATGTTCACGGAGCATCTCGACTGCCGTCTTTAACTTATCTTCCTTCATATTGCCGGTACGGCTTAAAATGATCGTCCCCGCATGCTCTACCTGATTGATAAAAAATTCCCCGAAGTTCTTGATATAGATCTTGCATTTCATTGCATCCACTACCGCAACTGCACTGTTCAGCACTACCTGATCCCCCAGATCGGCATCCTGTACCGCCTTCACAACGTCGGAAAGCTTTCCTACACCGGAAGGCTCAATGATGATCCTGTCGGGCTGATATTTATCAAGCACCTCATGAAGCGACGTTCCGAAATCCCCGACCAGGGAACAGCAGATACATCCCGAGTTCATCTCTTTGATTTCAATGCCCGCTTCCTTTAAAAAACCGCCGTCAATGCCGATTTCCCCAAATTCATTCTCGATCAGCACGACCTGTTCCCCCTGATAAGCTTCCTTCAACAGCTTCTTAATCAGCGTGGTCTTACCTGCCCCCAAAAATCCTGATACTACATCTACTTTTGTCATTTTCTTCGCTCCCTTTCCCTCTTAATGATCATATCATTCCTGGCTTTGCGCGGCTTTCCGTTTCCTTCTGCCCCGCTGCGCCTTACTTTAAAAATCCATCTACAATCTGCGCTTCCGCTTCTGCCTCCGTCAATCCCAGCGTCATCAGCTTGATCAGCTGCTCTCCCGCAATCTTTCCGATCGCCGCCTCGTGGATCAATGCGGCATCCACATGATTGGCTGTGATCTCCGGAATCGCCCGCACGCTTGCGCGATCCATAATGATCGCANNCCATCACATTCCGAATGACCGGAACAAAGATTGTTTCCATTGATTTTTGCCAGAAACACCTGCTTGGAATCGTCCCTTGCCACCGAACGCGAAATGACATTTGTACCGGAACCCTTTCCATTCAACTCAACTTCAAAAGATGTCTCCGCCGTCTGCTTTCCGTGCGTCATCAGCTTTTCTTTGATCAGCAGAGTCGCTCCGTCCGCCAGCACCGCCTTGGTAGAACGTCTGGTAGAATCCACCCCCTTGATCTGCACGGTATCCATCTCCATATAAGCATCCTCTGCCAGAGCGATCACCGTAGAAGGATTCATGATCCGCTCTCCGCTGCCGTCTCCCTGTCCGTAATGCTTCTCCACATAACGCACCTTGGAATTTTTTCCTACATGAAATGTGTGGATACCGCTGTGTTCCGATGCCTGATCTCCGGCATTGTGGATCCCGCAGCCTGCAATGATCGTCACATCACAATCCTCGCCGATGATAAAATCATTATAGACCAGCTCCTTTAATCCTGTCTGGGACAACAACACCGGGATATGCACGCTTTCCTTCACTGTTCCCGGTTTGATGATGATATCAATGCCCGGCTTATCCTCTTTGGTTACAATATTGATGTTGGCAGTGGTCTGTCTGCTGTCAAGCTGGCCGTTGGCACNNCGCCCGCCTGCCCGTTGATCCTAAGGTTATATGCGCCTTCCGGCACCTCATGCAGTCCGGCGACCTGCTCCAACAATGTTCTCTGTATGCTATCCATTTTCCCTCCGACTTTCCCTTTTCTTTATACTAAAGCAGAGCAGACGCTCTCTCCGGTAAATAATCCGGGATAGATCTCATCCTTAGACCCGGATCCGACGATCTCTCCATCTGTCAGCACCACGATCCTGTCCGCGATATTTAAGATCCTCTCCTGATGGGAGATGATCAGGATCGTCCCCTTCGTTCTTTCCCGCATCTTATCAAATACCTGGATCAGGTTCTGGAAGCTCCAGAGATCAATTCCCGCCTCCGGCTCGTCAAATACGGATACCTTTGTGCCTCTTGCAATGACCATCGCGATCTCGATCCGTTTCAGCTCTCCTCCCGACAATGACGCATTGACCTCGCGGCTGATATAATCCCGTGCGCAAAGCCCGACCTCAGAAAGATAATGACATGCCTCCCCTGTCGTCAGCGGTTTTCCCGCAGCCAGCGTGATCAGATCCTTGACGGTGATTCCCTTAAATCTGACAGGCTGCTGAAACGCATAGCTGATTCCCAGCTTTGCGTGCTCCGTGATATCCATATTCGTGATATCCTGTCCATCCAACAGGATGCACCCCTCCGTAGGTTTGATGATCCCCGCAATCAGCTTTGCCAGCGTGGATTTTCCACCGCCATTGGGTCCGGTGATTACGGTAAATCCATCCTCCAACGTCAGATTAATATTTTTTATGATCTCTTTGTCCTTATCTTCCTCCGAGACCTGATAAGAAACATTTCTTAACTCCAGCACTTTGCATCTCCACCTGTTCTGATTATTTTACACCGATCGTCAGTCTATAATATCCGATTCCCTAACCATATTTTTAATTGTTTTTGTGATAAAAAACAATATCACAAGATCGGTTATCCCACTATATACAAGTCCGCATCCGATCAGAACAAAGACAATATTCACGATCCAGATGGGTTCCGCGATAAGAAGTACGCCGAATCCCATATTCAGCACCGAAAGGATCAAAATAACATACCAATATACATACTTCATTCGAAACATATCTATCGCATTCTGCAGTTTTATGATACCGCTGAACAGTACGGCAATCCCCAGGATCGTCGGGATCAGTCCCTTGAGCAGCTCCACCCGCAATAAGGCAACCAGTCCCAGAGAGATTGCAATTAAGCCTATTACGAGATCCTTTCTATAAAAATCACGTACCAGATCTTTTCTGATATAACGGATCACAAATATGATGCCCACCAGCATAATCGCCACACCGATGGCATAACAGATAAAATTGGAGGAAATATCCGGCCAGATGATCAGTACGATCCCATAGATCAGACAAAGCAGCGCCGGCAGAACGGAGCTTGATTTCAAATCTCTTAATCTTTCTTTGATGTTCTCTTTCTTGTTCTCCTTCTTGTTGTCTTTCAAGTCTGTCACCATTCCTTTCTTCCGAAGAATCCCCCACAGCATTTTAGTATAGCACTTTTTCCCAGCATAAACAATAGCTAAGAATTTACAGGCTTTATGACTGATTCAATCACATAGGACACATTATTTTTAATAAATACTGATAAAATCAGCGCTTTCTTTGAAAACCACCTGTGCAGACGATTTAAAATATAGTAAAATATATTAAGATGATAAATCAGATACCGCAGTAGTGATATCACTGCTATGATTTCACTGCCGCCAAAGGAGACATACCGATGAAAGCAAGCAACAATACCACGCCAAATATCCTTACACTTTTCATGCTCGGCTGGGCAGGTATTCTGATTGCCGTACTCGATATCCCTTTAAAAACCTCTATCGCTTATCCTGCATTCATCCCTTTTGCGACAGAAGCGCCCAATACTGTCGATATGGTAATTAATCAGGTGATTGGTCCTGTCTTTACGTTGGACCTTATGCCGGATATACTGGCTTATATTCTGATTTTGATCTCTATAACCGGTCTTGGCAAAGTGAAAGGATACTTTTACCGACAGATCCCCCTGATTATTATATCCATAGGCATTTCCGCCGCAGATAGGATGCTACCGTTTTACCTCAATGGCAATCTCCGTTTCCGGTTCTGCTACCTGTTTTATTTCCTTGCCTGCCTTGCAAAGGTCGTTGCACTGTTTGAATATTCCTTCTGCTATACCAGAATGGAAGAATGTCTTGCCAATCACCGGGACAATACGGTGACGGTAATCATTTTGATGATATCCTTTTTTACGGGCTTCATACATAATGTACTCGCTTTTTACCAGCTGACGATCTCCTCTTACATTTATTATGCCGTCCAGATCTCCACCTTATGCTATACCCTGTACCGTCTCTGGACAAGGCGGCAGTACCTTCAGCAGACGCCCTAGTGTACCGTCTCTTATGAATATCCTGCAAAACTCCGCAGGATAACACCGGAAGCCATCAAAACATTTACAGCCAAACATAAAACAACCGATTTTCATTATATAACGAAACCGGTTGTTTTTGATACCTTCTTAATATATATTTCCGAAACATCCTTTGAAGTGATACACTTCTATCTACAGATAACCCAAATCATATATGGGTAATTACGCCCTTCCGCAGCACTTCTTATACTTCTTGCCGCTTCCGCAGGGACAGGGATCATTAGGATACACCTTCTGTTCCTCCCGCTGGACTGTCGTAGAAGACTTCTGCTCTTTGTACAGCTTTTTCTTGGTCTCCGCATCAAAGATCTCGTCCCACTCCTCCAAACCATACAGCCACTCTGCATCCGCGGCAACCATATTCTTATAGAGAAGCTCTTTGTCAAAACCGAGATTGACCTCTGTATTCTCATCCATCGTCTCAATCGGATTGGCTTCCTTTAAACTGTCATTGATTCCATCCAGAAATGCCACCATATGCTCCAGGCTGATCTCATACTTCTCAGCCAGTTCCTTTACTGTCCCTCTGACAACCTCATCCGGATTCTTTAAAAGTTGGATATAGATATTTTTCTCTACTCCAAAATATATATTCCACATCTTCTGAAGCTGCATCCTGTCTGCGTTGGTATTATATGCTTTTGCTCTCCACTGTTCCAATAATGTCATCACTTTTTACCTCTCAGTATCCTTTTATTTTTTAACCGCAAACCGCTTTCTCATCCGCCGTCATACACGACAGTCCTATTATACCGCAAATATTTTATGAAATCAATCCTCTGCGCTACAGAAGATGCAATCTGGAGGGATTCACAAAAAATGCAAGCCCTTTATTCAACAGAGCCGCCAGATAAGAAAATGAGCTGTTCGACAGGATCAGTCCCCTGCATTTACTCATCAGGAACAGATCGATATAATTAGCGCCGTCCACATTCCCTTTCACAAATTCTATATCATCGCCGTCCGAAAATCCCAATTCCGCATAATGTGCCTCACACCAGTCAACCTCATCAGAAAACAAATAATATACCGCGTCAGGATATTCTTCCCTAATCCGTGACACCGCATCACGGTAAAACGCCTCTCCGATGAACCAGTCCAATGTGACAAAATCTCCCCTGCGCACATGGACTCCCACCGACTGCGTATTTTCTATACGATTCCATATTTTTCTGTTTTCCGTGTCCTCTGGCTCCCGTATGGAAAGCTCCGACAGAAAAATATCCCGATAAGCATTCATCCATTCCTTATTGATCCAATAACCGTGGTAATAAATATTTTCTCCGGGAACCCTTAAGATCTCCGGATAATAACCATTGCACGGAATGGGATATACTTTTCCCGCAAATGGATTTTTCTGCGGCCACTCCGCATCCTCCGCAACCATATCGATCAGGATACCCTGTCTGCGGAGGGTTTCCGGAACGCTGCCGCCATTCTTCTTATCCTCCACAATACGCTCCCATTCCCCTGCAAATTCCTGACTTAACAGCTTGGGCTTTACGCCGTATACCTTTTCCAGCTCATATCCGTTATGCTGCTTCTTCACCCGAAAAAAACTATCGTCCAGATACCACGGTCCATACTCCGGCGCATTTAATTGCGCATAACGGTAAAAGATATATTGAAATGTCTGGTTAGCAAGCCCGCCATTCAGATATTGAATACGCATCTTTGTTTCCTTTCTCGATTATGATTCCATTTTTTTAATTAAAAATGTATATTATTTTCCGATACGGTCATAATAGAAGTAGTCAATGGAATCCCCTCCATTGGTCTCCTCCCCTTTTTGGGAGCCGGAGCATTTTGGTCCGGCTCTTTTTTATTTCTTACTCTTTTTGATATATTGGATCGCGTCTCTGACGGATTCCACCGCGACGATCTCCACTTCGCCGCCTTTTGACGTCTTCAAGCCCTTTAGACGTTCCATCGACACCTTAGGCACGACACATATCGTAAATCCCATTTTGACCGCTTCGCTGACACGCTGCTCGATCATGCTGACTGCCCGGACTTCTCCACTTAGTCCCACCTCTCCGACCGCTATCAGCTTATCGTCCAACGGCTGATTCATAAAGCTGGACACGACCGCCATGGCGATCCCAAGATCGACCGCAGGCTCCACGATCCGCATGCCGCCCGCCATATTGACATAAGCATCGCAATTTCCCAAAGAAAGTCCCAGTCTTTTTTCAAGGACAGCCATCAAAAGATTGAGACGGTTGAGATCAGCGCCCGATACCTGTCTTCGGGGAATCCCAAAATTAGTCTGGCATACCAATGCCTGTATCTCGATCAATATTGGTCTGGTTCCCTCTATCGTACAGGCAGTCACCGTTCCGCTTGCATTCTCCGGTCTTCCGTCCAGCATATATTCGGAAGGATTTTCGACCTCGATCAGT
>DLOQ01000119.1:36129-36439 GCA_002479655.1 Lachnospiraceae bacterium UBA7480 | reverse complement strand
GGAGTAAACTAAACTTAAGAAAAATCATTTTGAATCCCCGGATGTTTTGTTCGGGGATTTTTAATAGATAAAAATGGAGAAAGTCAAAATAGTTGTTTTATGATTAAATACAAAAAAATAGCAAAAAACACAAAAAAATTTTTAACTTGACATTTCCTTTTGCTTGTCATATTATCAACTTGTTTTAAGAAACATAATCTAAATAAAGGAGAACATTAATTATGAAAAAACTGTTTGGAATAATATCAGTAATCGTACTTTCGTTTTTCATCCTTGCAGGATGCGGCAGCAACAAAAACAATACGGGAAC
>DLOQ01000119.1:0-36023 GCA_002479655.1 Lachnospiraceae bacterium UBA7480 | reverse complement strand
GATCTTACGGATTATCCTGTTGTGTGGTGCAGAGAAACAGCTCTATTTCCAGATACATATCTCATAACATTAACATCTGAGACTTATGAAAGAACTTCTGTAATTGGTACTCAATGGTGTGGATATCGCCTGATTGACGATACCCATGCAGAATACTTTACGCGCTATAGGTTTAATGACGATATTGACACTTCCATTATGGTAACCTCTCAGTACGATAACATTGATAATATTAAAAACCAATACAAGTCCCTTGACTTTGTGAATATTATAAGAATCAATGACCGAGAAGAAGACGTGATATTGTACACCTACACCTATGAAATCAACGATACGGAATTTATTATAACCAACGAGCAGACATCAAAAACATCTACTCTTCACTTTACAGCTGATCTCACTAGTATTGTTGAAGAATACAATTGTAATTACCTTACCGACTTCTAATATGGAAAAGCATAATAAAAGGACTATCGTTTATGCGGTAGTCCTTTTTATTTTGCTTTATTCTATTATACTTTATTCTTCTTTCGGCAAATCAAAAGCGTATCCGATTTCAAGTCCCAGATAAGTTTCCACACTCACCCATAGTTCATCCTTACGAATAGCGTATTCATAAACCGGCAGCCCCAATTCAACCATAAGCTCCGAAAATAAGACGGTTGTTACAGAAGATGCCTAATCGCACATATTACAGGCATTTCATAATAATTGCTTAAATTCTTTTATGTCCGGATTGCTTAACAATGTCTGCGATATTTCCTTTGACCGCTTTAAGAAATCCTCTGCATTGATATACAGGACTCCGTCGTCCGATTCGCCGTTTTCCCCCAAGTATATGACTGCCTTATTAACGATCTTATATCCCGTCTTTGCTTCAATATCTCCGCAGATCTTCTCGCTTACAAGATCCTCCCTCTGATCATCTGCCTGTTCCCCCGACAGCTCCACTTCGATAGCCAGTATCGCCTTGTTATCAAAGTCCATAATCAGGATATCTATTTCATCGCCTTTATTATTCCTATATTTCGTTACTTCATAAGTCTTATCCGCCGGATTCCCAAGATGCTCAAAATCCTTGGCAATCTGATAAAATATAACATCCTTAAGGTTCTGTCTGTTGATGTCGCTTTCCAGCTTTTTAAGGATCCTGTCCTGCTGTTCTTGTGTGTATTCCATGAATCTATCGGAAGCAACTAAATCATCGATCAAATCAGCTGCCTGACAATACCGAATCCCGATCTGTGTAAAAAGGTATTCCTTATTCTTTACCGTATCAAGACCAACCGTTTTGGGAACCTGATATAATACATCCATTTTTTTTAAGTAATCTATGATCAAATTTACTTCGCTTTCACCAATTTGATCATAAAGACTTTCTTTTACCCCCAAAAAGCTCCGTACCCTGTCATTCATTTCTTCCGTATCAATGATATCGGGATCCCCTAATTCACCTTTTGGTTTTTTCATTAACTCAAAAAGTGATCCTAAATCATGAGACTTAAAATCTTTATTGATGATTTCTGCGACAAATATCCGGTTATGATACTCAATTACTTTCCTGATCGTGGAAGTCAGGTTATAATGCGTCATAAGGCTCCGGAATACATCATGGGCATAATTTCTGCCGCCATGCCACCGTTCTATCGTATTGGAAATATTTTCAGCAATAGCATTGTTTATGTATAAATCCGTCCCGTCATTGTTATAGAATATGTTTTGACCTCCATCGGTAAGCGTGCCGCCGTACCTGATGTAATCCAGTATGCCTTTTTCAAACAGGTAATTGTATTCCTTAAAAGGAATGTATGTGGTATGAATGAAATGCACCCTGTCAAACAACTCCTTCTCTTCCGCAACCAGAAAACTAAGCGAATCCTTGCCTGACAAAACAATTTTTATCTCCGTTACCGTATAATCATCGGCAAGAAAACTACAGGAGTCAATAAATCCTTTTGCTTTGGTTATGTCATCAATAAAAATGTATTTGCATTTAGGATTATCTTCGAGATATTCTTCAAGCACCTGCTTTAGCTGATGCAGATCATCATTGTTATTGCAGCTGATCAGCAGGCTGTTTTCATAATCTCCTAAATTTTTGATTTCCTGCAGCATCATGATAGTCCTTCCTGTGCGTCTTAACCCATATAAGCAGCATACCCTTCTACTGTCTGATGTCATATAATCATGCAGATCCGCAAGCAGAAAGCGTTCTTTGAAGTTCCTGTCCAAAGACTGTTCCGTAAAAATTTTTAACTCTTTTCCATAATAAATTTCCATATAATATTTGCCTCCCTATATATTTAAAAAGTTACAGGATTTGCTTATTAAGATATTCCTTAAAGAACATTGGCAGACTCTTTACATTTTACATCACACATTTTAATATTTATGATTGGACAAGCCAATAAATAATTGTGAAAATGAAATTTTAGAATGCATCTATATATTGTCTGACAACCGCTCATAATTTTCATCAAACCGGCGATAGTTTTCCAATATTTCATGATCCATTCTTGTGAATATTACTTTTTTCCCATTCCATATGCCGCGTTTCTCGGCATCAGCGCTACATATAGCATAACGCCCGCCAATCTCCGCGCCGGTAAACATAGTCTCCAGTTTCTCGGACAACAGACTGCTTGTTTCAGGAAGGCTTGCAACTTCCCGCAATTGGAAATCAAACAGATAAACCAAATGATCATCCGGATTGACGATTATAAGCTCCAATTCCGGATTTCCTTTTAACTGCCCCATATCCGCATACCAAATATGATCTGCCGTATTTGCGCGTGTTGACATATAAACAGTAAAATATGACTCAAAGGATTTGCCCACTCTTTCCTCTGCCGACTTCCTGTCAAATAGCGCACTGACCATCTGATAAGTAAGAGAGGGATTTACCAGATGAAGCCGGTACTCTTCGTCATTGACAATATTATATGTTTTAAGAATGAAATTTGCCTTTTCAAGTATTTCCGAAACCATTTTGAATTTAACGGGTGTGATCTTGATTCGAGAGTCTATTCCGAAAGCTGTCAACATATCACGATACGTTTCATTTTCTTTTCTTGCTTCGGGATATTCGATTTTTGTCACATTGGAATCACACACCGCCAGATACATGATATCATAGACGCTTGCCCTTGCTTCTTCATAAGAAAGATCAATAAATTTTGCCAGATCATCTATTACAGCTTCACGTATATAATCATCCATGCCTTTATAATTTTTCAAAGCATGATTTTTAAATATTCCCCCTGTTTTTAGAAAGTCCATACAGCTTTCTTTAGAGTAATCCTTTTGATATATCCTGCAAAATTCTTCATAAGTAAACAGATTAACATTGATGCGGAAAGCCCTGTGAATAAGAATGCCGTCCTCCAAATAGTCCAAAGCAAGCGAGTGTGTCCCCGTAATTACGACTCTTTTCCCGTTTTCTACCAGAGTCCAAAGATAATAGCTTAAATTGCGGTTGTTTTTGATCCATGTATATTCATCAATAATGATATTTTTTTCTTTCACTTCACGCAACAATTCTATATAATCCCGACCTGTCATGGCTTCATCCCGCTGTGATCGGATATAGATTGTATCGTTATGATCTTCAACGGCTTGAAGCAGACCAAAGGTCTTTCCTGTAGCCCTCATACCACAGAGAACATATACCTGCTGCGTTTTGCCGCCATAGCAAATTTTCCGAATAGCATCTACAAAATCACGTTCATAGACTTTATCCAGACCTGTTTGAACCATAGCCTCTTTCTTTAACTCTGCGATATGCTCTTTTAAATCGTCACCGGAATAAACTATCATATTGTTACCCCCACTGTTCATCCCACCGTGCCAATTATCAGCCTTTTCAGTGCCTGTGTTCCAATATATTCCGCGATCTTTTCTTTCTCCGCATATGGAACCGGTTCAAAGCTGTCTTTAACAGACGGAGCATTTTCATTTCCATACTCTTTCCACAAATCTAAAATATCAATCATTAGATTCACCCCTTCTTCTTCACGCTGAAAACGATACCGCTCTTTGGATAGATCCATTCGCCTTTGATCGCAATATCATAAAGACCATTCTGCTGCTCATAAGCGCCCTCATTTGATTCGTCGCCTTTGTTAAGATAGGAAAACATCGTAACGTCCATCTTGCCCGGCATATAATCAAATGTGATCTTAGGTTCTTTCGTCGGATCCACCAGCGTTACTTCAAATATGGAATCCCAAAGTTTTGGCATATGGAAGATCACTCTTATGGAATGTTCACTCCGATTGGTTTCATAATTCACTTTATAGGTAGCGACGATGCCGCCGTCTCTCACATCGACCCTGTCCAAGATTCCCTGTTGTCCATCCACTTTTAAAACTGCGGTAAATAAGTTATCAAAAACATGTTTTAACCGATCTTCCGAAAGTGTCCTTAAATAATCAACAGCTTCCTTCGTAATATCCAGATTCTCATTAAAGATGCACTTGGAAAATTCCTGATCTTTATCGCTTTCCATCAGACCGGCATCCAGACTTCTTTTATCAAATGAGAATCCGATTTTTACTTCATTTGTACTTAAATTCACATCTGAGCCGGATAAATATTTCACTTCATAGTTTAGATTTTCCTGAACATAAAAATACATATCCTCTTTTGCTCCGGGGAATTCATCGTATTCCACGGGCAGCTCTGTCGTAAGCGTAATGGTATAATGAAAGCTTTTTCTGATTCTTGCCAGCTTCATATTGTGAAAATATTTATCCATATTTCCAACCATCATATCCACCGCGTCTTCATCTTTTACAATGGATTGAATTGTCGAGACAAGAAACGCCTGCTTATCCTCTTCACTAAATGCATCCAAGATCTCAGGATCGCCCATCAGTGTCTTGGTGATCTGCTGGGAAGTCTCTCTGGCATACCCATCCTGCGTAAGCTTATTGTACAGGATATCAAACAGCAAAAAAGCTGCCAGTACGCCAATCAGATTTCCGACAATATTACCGACAAGTTCATCAAATGTATATCCATTCTTTAAGGTCAAATACATATATCCGACAAATACAAGCAAAAGCGCTGTCAGTATCAAGATAACCGTCGCCGGAATCGTGCTGATTCTGGAAGTTCTTTTTTGATCATCTTTTTTCAATTCATTTCCTCCCTTGTAAATACCCCTCTGTACAGAGCCGGTTTCTTATTGTAATACGCCCAGAAGCGGTCTCCATAATCAAAATGCCACCATTCCGACGGAAGATTCGTAAATCCCGCCTCTGTCATAACATGATAAAGAAGCCTTCTGTTATCTCTAACCACAACATTTTCTTCCTTTTTCTCAAAATAGGAAGTATATGTTTTATCCGAAAACGCATCAAAGTCCGTTCCCATCTCAAGTTCCTGTCCGTCTTTCCCTATGATCGTCAGATCTATCGCTCCACCGGTTGTATGTACCGGCGGGATGTCCCGGTCCCGGACCGGTTCCGATACAAATTTTGTGATGACAGCCCTTTTTTCTTCCTCACTTCTTCCGTTTAGATGAAATTCACTCATGATCTTATCAGAATAGACTTCGTAAAGCTCCTGCTGCAGCGCAAATGGGCGCCATGCGTCAAAAATTTTAAATTGATAACCGACCGGAAGCTGATTGGCTGCATCCTTCAGCATCTGATAAACTTCCTCTCTGACAAAGCAGCGTTGTTCCGCATGACACATTCCCATCTTGGGATATTGCATATCAACCATTATCCTGTCGTTGCTAAGTATCTCAACAAATTTAAAATCTCTAAAATCCCTGTCCCCATACAGCTCAGGTTCAGATAACTCCGGTATGCTCCTCATACCAGCCTTGCCTCCTTTTCTAATACTGAAACATTCTGTCTGATACGTATTCCTATTCATCAATTACTGCATTTTCAATAGTTATTCAGCATACTTCTTCAAACTTATAATAACCCATGTAACCCTTCTTCGCAAGTAGATAAATCGAGCAGGGGAATGACTTTCTCCCCTACTCGCTGCGCGGTCTGCATGCTGCGTCAGCAGCAAACTTCCATATGCGGACCTGCGCATAAAAAACAGCCCGTTTTCACGGACTGTTCACTTTCGCAATACTTAGTTGTATTTACGTTTTCTAGCAGCTTCAGATTTCTTTTTACGCTTAACGCTTGGCTTTTCATAATGCTCTCTTTTGCGAACTTCTTGTANNGCGGACCTGCGCATAAAAAAAGGAGACACCGGCATCCCATCCTGCATCTCCTTATTTTCAGTTTTTCTTTGCAATTTCTGCTTATTCAGCCTTGATATACTTATCAAGAATTTCCTGAATGGTTCCGTCCGCAATCAATTCTTTCAATGCGGTGTTTACCGCAGTCATTAAGTCAGGATTGTTTTTGGAAATACATGCTGCATAATCCTCAATCGCATATTCCGTATCAAGAATTATCAGTCCTTCATTTGCCTCTACAAAGCTAAGCGCCGGCTGGTTATCAATGATCACGGCATCCACTTTGCCCTGCGTAAGTGCAAGAACAGCATCTGCGCCCTTATTGTACTGTTCCACATACTCTGCGCCAAACTCATCCGTAGCGTAAATATCGCCTGTTGTGGAAAGCTGCACGCCGATCATATGTCCTGCAAGGTCATCCACAGAAGTGATCTCTGATCCCTCCGGAACAATAACAGACTGAATACCGGTTGCATATGATGTCGTAAAATCAACATTCTGAAGTCGTTCCTCTGTTACCGTCATGCCGGCAAGTCCCATATCCACCTTGGNNCCCAAACTCCATATCCTGAATCTCAAGCTCCAATCCCAGCTTATCGGCAATCGCTTGTGCAACCTCCGCATCGATCCCTACAATCGCATCCCCTTCATAATACTCATAAGGCGGGAAATACGCGTTCGTCGCCATGATCAGCTTGCCATCTGTCACTGTTGTAAATGTTCCGGCATCCGCCCCTGTCGCATTGTCTTTACCGCATCCGCACAGCATCGCCATCACCAGCGTCAAAGCTGCTGCTAACAACAAATAATTTTTTAACATTTTTTTCATAATAAAATCTCCTCTCCTGTCATTGCTTTTACTACAATCAATAAGAGATTATATCTAATTTTATGGAAAAATGCAAGTCAAAGCATAAACTTCCCATCAGCTTCCCTGATCTTTCCGTGCTCCATACCATAAGCAACCGCGCGGCTGACCGCCTTTTCAATGACTGTTCCCATTCTGGTATAGCCAAATTTCTTTCCTGTTTCCCTGATAAGATCCTCTCTGCTCACTGCCACCTGTTCCGCCAGCGTTTCCATAACAGCGCACAATATTTCCTGCACCGCGATCTCATCCATGCTCCTGTGATCGCCAAACTGATCCTGTGCGCGGTAATTGTCATATTCCTCCGGCTTCTGATCGACGCGCCAGTAAAAGGTATTGTCGGCTTCTACCGTTTCCGATCTCTGCACATTCTGCAATGCCATATCAAACACATGCTCTACCCTGCTGCCGGTTCTGGCGATCTCCCATGCGGCAAGCACCTTCCGCAGCATATACTTTCTGCTGACCGGCGCTTCCGTGATCAGGATCTGAACGATAAGCTGACGGATCGTCTGCAGCGTTTCCGGTTCATAAAAGCTTTCGCTCGTGCCTTTCTTTACCGGCGGAACCGACTGATACGGCAGCTTTTTACCGGAAGGCAAATCCGCTTCCGGAACCTTTTCAAATATCAGCTGCTGCTTCTCATCCGCATTGGCGCCGGCAGCTTCCACGCTTCCGGTCCCACCTGTCCTGCCCTGCATGTCTGCATCTTCCGCGAGCTTTTCCTGTTCCAATAATTCCCTGATCTTTTGATCGACCTCTCCTAAGATCTTCTTGGAATTATCCAGATAATCCAGCGCCCATATCCTCATGATTTTCCAGCCAAGTCCGGCTAAGACGCCGGGCTGTAAGATATAACGGTCTTTTGACAGGGATGCTTCCTTACTGTTCTCTCCATCCAATAAGATACCCAGCAGATAAATATCCGGGTGCTGCGGATGGATGATGCCGATATCCAGCTTATATTTGGAATCGCCGATATTTGTCCTTACGGAATATCCCATGGCTTCGATCGCTCCGGCGATCTCCTCTGCCAGTCCGTCCCTGCGCTGATCCTGATGTCCGGCATGTACTGTCAGCGCTCCTCTTCCTCTTGCCGCATACTCCAAAAATCCTTTCAGTCCTGCAACCCCCTCAGAACGTGTTCTTGACAGATCGATCTGCTCCGGACGGATCACCGCATAGACGATCATACTCTTACGCGCTCTGGAGATCGCAACATTTAACCGTCTCCATCCGCCCTCCTGATTAAGCGGTCCGAAGTTCATAGATACCTTACCGTTCGCATCCGGTCCATAGCCCACGGAGAACAGGATCACGTCCCGCTCGTCTCCCTGAACATTTTCCAGATTCTTGATAAACACCGGCTCCTTTGACTGCGCATCCATATCGCCAAGTTCCGGATATTTGGTAAATTCCTCCATCAAAAGATCTTCGATCAGGTTCTGCTGCACGGAACTGAATGTTACGACACCGATACTGTCCTTACGCAGTTCATCATCCTGAAGCCTTCTGATGATCTCTGCCACAACAGCTTCCGCCTCCGCCCTGTTCTGCTTTGTCTTTCCCTTATCGTAGCTTCCCTCGACCGGAATCAGCTTCACCTCCGAAACAAGGTCATTCGGTGAAGGGAACGTATAAAGTTTATTGTCATAATATTTCATATTGCTGTATGCGATCAGGCTTTCATGTCTGGAACGGTAATGCCACTTGAGATATTCCTGCGGCATGGAGATCGCCAGACAATCATCCAACAGGCTCTCCAGATCCTCCTGCTCATAATGCTCCTCATCCACATGATTGGAAGAAAAGAAGCTTGTCGGCGGAAGCTGTTTGGGATCCCCGACAACGACCACATGATCTCCCCTTGCGATCGTCCCGACCGCCTCGCTGGTCTCTAACTGTGACGCCTCATCGAAGATCACCAGATCAAATTTCGGAAACTTCGGATCAATATACTGCGCTACCGAAATGGGACTCATCAGCATACAGGGCGAAAGCTTGCGAAGCAGCGTCGGAATCTCATTAAACAACTTACGGATGGACATCATCCTGCCTTTGCTCTTGATCGCCCTCTTCAGAATCCCCATCTCTGAGGAAGAAACGCTCTCGACCGCGCTGTTCGGCACCTTCGCCGATAAGCCCGCAACCAGCTCCTGTATCGTCAGTCCTTGGAATTTATCAAGCAGCGCATCATATTCCGCGATCCGGGTTTCATACCGGCTTCCCTGAAAATGATTCAATTTGTCATCCTGACTGATCGTCTTAACACTCAGACCGTAATACAGATTGCAAAGCACGGCTCTGACCATGTCATCGACCTTGACGATCCCTTCATGATAAGCTTCCACCAGCTGCGAAAGCCCCTGCTCCTTTACCTGTGTTTCCACCTGATTAAAGTTTACCCACTCTTTAAACGTGTCCATCGATCTTTGATACCGCGCAAATGTATCTGCCGTGTCAATAAGCCAATGGGAGCCTTGTTCTTCCTGCGTCAGGTCAATATGATACCTGTCAGTCATTTCATCCAGGGCGCGAATATCCGCGTGCAGATTTTCTGTATATTCCAATATCTGCGCACTGTCTGCATCTGCAAGTTCCCGCGCATTTACATCGCCCGCAGCGGACGATGCCGGCAGACTGCCTATGATGGATATTTTTTGTATTAATTGAGCTCTGTCGCCAAAAGATAAAGAACGCATACTCTGATGGATCTTCATGGTCTTATCCACCGATGCCTGCAATTTTACAAAATCCGTATTGACGCCTGCGTACATTCCTCCCGTCAGCGAAGTGATCTGTGCCGGTACGGATGTGATCTTAGTCTGTAGCTCCGCCAAAAGATTTAGCTGCTCATAGACCGCCGGAAGATCTTCTTTTGTGATCTTCTTGGGATCCTTTGCGTACAGCCTGATCTCCTTTAACAGTTTATTGGTCTGCAGCGATCTGGGCAGAACCCAGCTGTTCTGCGCCTGTTTATACCGTAGTGAAGCGTCCCCGGCAGGATATTGTAAGATCTGCGGTTCGTAAGAAGCAAGAAGCTCCGCCTGCTTCTGCTGATATTCCCGTCCTGCCGCAGCCATATGATCAAGCTGCTCTGCCGCACCCGCAGGATCAGGCAGTTCCAGCAGCGCCGTCAGTACCGGTGCCGGTTCTTTCATCAGCGCGCATAACGCAAGTATGTTTTCTATCGTATCCCGGCTGTCAGCATTGACTGTGCCGGTCCATTCTTTTAAGCGGCTTACTTTTGATACTGCCTGTCTGCAGACCGCTTCCCTCTCCTGAAGCTCCTTAGCCAGCCGGTCGCGGAGATCTATGCTGTACTGCACGCCTTCATAGCCCACCCACGGACTTTGATCATAAGAGCCGGCGATCCGCGCCGCCGCTTCATAGTCCTTTACCAGCCGGATCCAGCCGTCAATCTGCTCTCCGGTCAGCGCATTTACCTGTTCCCTGTCAAATGCCACGCTGCCCTTCTGATCGATATTCTGCTCATAGCAGGAGATCGCTTCATACAGGGAACACCCGTATTCTCGCTTACGGTGGATCGCTTCCATGATATAATTGAGCTCGCCGCGTACTTTTTTTAATTCCTCCGCCGTCGCCTGATACTCTTCCGGACTCTTGATCCTCCCAATCTCCAACGCCTGATTCAACTGATTTAATACAGAGTTTTTATTGGTTTTGTTGGAATGAAGCTCTAAGCAGAACGGTCCTAAACCGATCTTTTCCAGACGGCTTCGGACAACGGATAACGCCGCCATCTTCTCCGCCACAAACAAAACGGATTTCCCCTGATACAAGGCATTGGCGATCATATTGGTAATGGTCTGGGACTTTCCCGTTCCCGGCGGTCCATGCAAAACAAAGCTCTGCCCGCCTGCTGCCGCCGCGATCGCAACCATCTGTGAAGAATCTGCGCTTAACGGAACTGCCATACTCTCCGGGGGTATCTTCTCATCAAGATTGCTATCATTGATTTCAAGCTTTTCCTCCTGCCATGTCATCCTGCCTTCCATCAGACTGGCAACCACTTGATTCCCCAGAAGGTCTTCCGACCGGCTGCGAAGATCATTCCACATGACAAAACGTCCAAAGGAGAATAGTCCGATAAATGCCATATTTTCAATATTCCATTGGCGTTTCTCAAGAATACCCTGCCGGATGATATGAAATACCAGCGGAAGGTCTATCCCGTGTTCATCACAGGGCAATGGATCCAGACCATTGATCTTAATCCCGTGAACCTGCCTCAGATATTCCAACAACGTGATATTGATCTGCGTCTCTTCGTCGCGGCTGCGGATAACATAGCCCTTGTTACGGAAATTACGAACCAGATCAATAGGGATCATAACAAGCGGCGCATACCTCGCCTTTTCCGATACATCGCTCTCATACCAGCGCAGGAAGCCAAGCGCAAGATAAAGCGTATTCGTACCATTCTCTTCCATACTGACGCGCGAGGCGCGCTGCAAGCTCTTTAAGCTCTTATCCAGCTCTTCCGCCTTTAGGAATGTACGGATCCGGTGATTTTTCATTTCCTCGCCGGCAATCTGTTCTATGTAATCCTTCTCATTTTCAATCTCATATATTCTGGCATCCCTGAATGTCCCCGTCCATTCTGCCGGAACTTCCTTCATCAAAAAGTCTTCTCCGTCCGCCAGATGATTCTCCAGTTCCCCCAGATCCGCCGCCATAAGCTGGATCGTATTTTTTGTCGCCCGGAAATTCAAAAGTGTATTGCGCAGGCTAAAATCCAGCAGTTTCCGCTCCCAGACTTTCATACGGGTGGGCGCAGTCTCTTCTTCCGCCGCGGTACCATTAAAACGATCCGCAAGATCCTTAGGCGCTTCCGCGTAAGCTGCCCTGCTATCCGGATCACCCTCTCCCGTCCATCCGCTGCCAACGTAGGACTGCTCCAGCTTCACCGGGATAGGTCTTATCCCGCTTGTACGGCATCTGCGCACATCAATTGCGTATTCAAATTCTTCCTCATGAAGCAGGTGCGCCTTACCATGGGCTAATGCCGTCTCAAAATCAACATTTTTTCCCTCTACAAAGTCTGTACACTCTACCAGCAGAAGCTCCTCCGCGCCTTCTGCAAGCCGTTTCGACAGCGCTGACACGTCATCCACGGCACAGTCTGCAAATGTCTGTTTTTCCAGCCATGCTCCCGCAAATGCATGCCCTTTGATAAACAGCAGAAGCGGATGGATGCCCACAGCTTCCAGACAGGAAGCATACAAGACGGAAAGATCCAGACAGGTTCCCTGTTTTTGTTCCAGCAAAACATGCGGCAGTCTGATCCTCTGCCCCATTTCCTCATAGCTTGCCGGAGGATTCGTATAGATGATATGCTCCTCATGAAGCGCTGCAAAGATTGCCGCCATCTGCATCTTTACATGATTTGGATTCTGCGTCTGATAGCCGGTAAAAGACGGTGCGGCATCCCACTGTTTTAAGATAGCGGAGGCTTTCGTCAGGATCGGTGCGATCAGCGGATGATTGGGCGTCACAAAGGCAGCCGACATCTCCGGCATGATCCTCAACCCACTCCACTGGTCGTATGCCAGTACCTCGATCTCATGGTGAAAAGTTCCGATGATCTTCNNTCTTCCCGCCGGAATCATCCGCCGCATCTGCTTCCTTTGACAGAACCGTAATTTCCATATTTCCCACGATCCGCTCTGTCAGTGAGAACAGATACTCCGAAGACAATATGATCTGCACCGGACTGATCTCTACGGATGCGCCGCTTTCCAGTCTGGTGACAGCATAAGAATATTCCTTCGCAAACGCAGGATCGAAACTGATCTTAACCACCAGTTCCTGTAACGTTTCCTCAGAAATATTCTGAATGATCAGGCTTCTGATGACCGGTACATAATTCTGCTGCATCGAAAAATTGATGCTTGCCGAAAACTGTCCGGTGACGGAAACTTTATCTTTCTGCTCCGGCATGTCCGGCGTGATTGCTGATCCCTGCATCGTTCCTGTATTTTCTTCCATAGAGTACATTTCCTCCGTTGATCTTTCCTATTGCGCCATAAATATGCCGTCAGGCATAAAAGCTAATACCTAGCTCTGACTTCTGACAATTTCCTCCGTCGCTTTCATGGCGTCTAAGGTCATGGAAAGCAGACGGTCAAGCTCCCAGCCAAGCTGTTCCGCACCTGTTCTGATGATATCTCTGGAACATCCGGCAGCAAATTTTTTATCCTTAAATTTTTTCTTCAGGCTGCTAAGCTCCTGTTTGCAGTCAGCAACTTTATCCGCCCAGTTCTGGTAATCCTTAATGGCTTCCACCACATCTTTGTTACCGGATCCGATGAAATTAACTAAAGATACGCTGCCTTCTGTTATTTNNGCTAAGCTCCATATCCGTACAGCTCTTTGACGGTCTCATCAAAGCTGCCGCACCGATAAGACCTGTCAGCTCGTCTGCCGCAAAAAGCACTTTTTCCATCTCATGCTCCGGTTTTACTTCGGAACAGATCCCATAGCCGTGGCTACAGACAGCATGCACCAGTTCCTCCTCCGCATCGATCTTTGCCAAAAGTTCCGGCGCTTTCACGCAATGCTCCTCCGGATAATTTTCAAAATCCACGTCATGCAAAAGACCGCAGAGTCCCCAGAAATCTTCATCACCGTAACCCAATTCCTTTGCATACCAGCGCATCACCGCTTCTACCGTGTATGCATGCTGAAGATGAAATGCATCCTTGTTGTACTCCTTTAATAATTCCAGCGCTTTTTCACGTGTTACCTTTGTTTCCATATGATACAGCCTCCTCTTGCTCTTTTTGATTATAAATATTTCAGATAATTACCCAAATCCCTGACAATCTAAATATCATTATACATCATAAAAAGTCTTTCCACCATAAATTTCTCAGATATTATCACTTCCTAAAAAACGCTGTCAATCTTCCAATCAACAGCGCCTTTATATTATTTCATTTCTATATATTTATAACCGTCTTCTTCGATTGCCTTGCGAATCGCAGCCTCGTCAGGTTCCTTCTCTGTGGTGATCACCGCCGTTCCGGATTCATGGCTGACAACCGCCTCCGTGATCCCGTCAAATCCTTCCAGCAGCTTCTTCACCCTTGCCTCGCAGTGTCCGCACATCATTCCTTCGATTACCAATGTCTTTGTCATGTTCTTACTCTCCTTTTCTTTTTTATTATTTCTAATCTGCTTAACGTCTTCTGTTTTCTGATTCAGGTCTATCTGATCGCTTCGACCTTCTATGTTTTCCGTTTTCTGATTCTGATTCTGATTCATCTGATTGCTTTGATGTCCGATGCCTTCCGCTCCCTGATACAGCTTCACCAGATTCAGCCTAAGTGCATTACTTACCACACAGAAGCTTGACAGGCTCATGGCTGCCGCTGCAAACATCGGATTAAGCTGCCACCCAAACCAGTGGATCCACGCACCCGCTGCTAATGGGATTCCGATTACATTGTAGAAAAATGCCCAAAACAGATTTTGATGGATATTACGAAGGGTCGCCCGGCTTAAGCGGATGCCTGCTGCCACATCGCTCAGCCGGTTCTTCATCAGCACGATATCTGCCGCGTCTATGGCAATATCCGTACCGGCGCCAATAGCAATGCCGATATTGGCTCTTGTCAGTGCAGGCGCATCATTGATGCCATCTCCTACCATTGCAACCTTGCCCTGTTCTGAAAGCTGTCTGATTACCTGTTCCTTACCATCCGGCAGGACACCCGCGATCACTTCATCCACACCCACCTGATCCCCGATGGCTTTCGCCGTCCGCTCATTATCCCCTGACAGCATGATGACGCGGATTCCCATATCCCGCAGCTCTTTAACGGCGTTACGGCTGTCTTCCCTGATCACATCCGCTACTGCGATCATGCCAAGATATTTCCCGCCCAGAGTAAACAAAAGCGGCGTTTTTCCTTTGTCTGCCAGTTCCTCTGCTTTTCTTCCGGTATCCTCAGAAAGTGTTATCCTGCTGCCAATAAACTTCATACTGCCGCCCGCAATTACATCATGTGCATGCACTGCCTGCAGTCCGTTTCCCGGAAGCGCCTCAAATTCCTGTACTTCCATCAGCGCAGTCCCCTTCATCCTCGCTTCCTCTACGATCGCCTTCGCTAATGGATGCTCACTTTTCTGCTCCAGCGCATATGCATACTGCAAAAGTTCTTTCTCTGTAATACCTTCAGCCGGAAAATAATCCGTCACCTTCGGCTCTCCGATCGTAATCGTCCCTGTCTTATCCAGCGCAACCATTCCGACCTTACCGGTCTCTTCCAGAGAAACCGCTGTCTTAAACAAAATACCGTTCTTCGCGACAACACCGTTTCCCACCATGATCGCCACCGGCGTTGCAAGTCCCAGCGCACAAGGACAGCTTATGACCAATACGGAGATTCCCCTTGCCAGAGCAAATCCTACGCTCTCTCCCACCAACAGCCAGATCAGGATCGTCAGGGCGGCAATGCCGATCACCACCGGCACAAAGAATCCGGATACCGTATCCGCCACTTTTGCAATCGGCGCCTTAGTTGCCGCTGCATCGCTGACCATCTTAATGATCTGGGAAAGCGTCGTATCCTCTCCGACTTTGGTTGCTTCACAACGCAAAAATCCCGACTGGTTGATTGTCGCCGCATAGACATGATCTCCCGCGCCCTTATCCACAGGAATGCTTTCCCCTGTCAGGGATGCTTCATTGACCGCGCCGTTTCCCTCTAAAATCATACCATCCGTGGGAATCTGTTCCCCCGGACGCACCACGAAACAATCACCTTTCTTTACTTGTGCAATCGGCACAACCTGCTCCGCACCATCTATCAATAATGTCGCCGTCTTAGGTTCCAGATTCATCAGTCCTTTTAGCGCATCCGTCGTCTTACCCTTCGACCTCGCTTCCAGCATCTTTCCTACCGTAATCAGCGTCAGGATCATTGCCGCAGATTCAAAATAAAACTCATGCATATACATCATAACGGCTTCCATATCGCCCTTCGCCTGTGCATCTGTCATAGCAAACAACGCATACGTGCTGTAGGAAAATGCCGCCGCTGATCCCAGCGCAACCAAAGTGTCCATGTTTGGCGCACGATGAAGCAGTCCCCGAAATCCGCTGATAAAAAATTTCTGATTGATCACCATCACCGCGCCAGTCAACAGCAGTTGAAGCAATCCCATTGCGACATGATTCTCCGCAAAGAATACCGGCACCGGCCAGTTCCACATCATATGCCCCATAGAAAAATACATCAGGACAATCAGAAAAATAAGCGATGCAAATAAGCGCTTTTTCATTTTGGGCGTTTCTTTATCTTCCAGCGCATCCATTTCCCGTGAAGCGTGCCCATTGCCTTGGTTGACAGTTTTGCCGTCGCTGTTACCCTCGTTTCCGGAATCCGGTTTCTCTATGAAAGATGCTCCGTATCCTGCCGCTTCGACTGCGGCGATCACCTCCGATGCCGATACCTCGCCTTCCACACCCATGGAATTGGTCAGCAGGCTGACCGAACATTCCGTCACTCCGGAAAGTTTGCTCACCGCCTTTTCCACTCTGACGGAACATGCTGCACAACTCATCCCTGTTACATTATACCGCTGCATGATCCCATTCCTCCGTCAAAACATTTCCTGCTGCATAATCTTGATTCTTCGTCAATTCATCCCCTGCTGCTTGATCACAATCCTGCATCAAAACATTTCCTGCTACTTGATCATAATCCCTGACCAACACATTTCCTATTTCATCATCTTCTGCAATGTTACCAACAGCTCATCAATGACCTCGTCCTTACCGGCACGGACATCCTCGGCAACGCAGGTCTTGATATGCTCTGATAACAGCTCCTTGCTGAATGCATTGATTGCTGCATTGGCAGCCGAAGCCTGCATCAGGATATCCGGACAATATGCATCTTCCTCCAGCATTTTACGGATTCCCCGGATCTGCCCCTCGATCCTGTTTAAACGATTGACCAGCTTTTTATATTCCTCCGGTGTACGTTTCTTTGTCTTAGTATTACAACATTTTGCCATTACCATCCCCGCCTTTCCACGCTAATACCCCATATGGGTATATTATTCTTAATTAGAATATACCCATATGGGGTATTTTGTCAAGAAAATTATTTAAAAACAAAAATTTCTATTAGCCAAAATTGAAAAAATTTTATTTTTGGCTAATAGAAATTATATTATATATTAAATAATGCATTTAACGATTAATTCTACTCTTAATTGCTTCCCACAATTTATCTTGTGCTTCCTTATCTTCCTTCCGTTTTGACTGTAGAAGCTTTAACTCATCCGTTGTTACTGCAAGATAAGGTATATTATTCTGTTTCTGGTACGCATTACGGAATTCTCTGCCATCGTAAAAATGGGGATCGTCCTGCGGAGATTTTATAAACACATCTACTCCCGAATGCTTTTCATAAATCTGATCCATTGCATCCCCATATGCCCATCTGTACGCACTCAGCCGCACCCTTAAATCATCCCCCAGCTCGCCGCCGTTTTCTGCTGCGATCAAAGCCTGTTGGTGAGCCTTATATTGCTCCGGATCACTGTTTTTCATCCGGTCCATAATTGATACATATTCCTCCAATCTCCAGCTTTGGAGCAGATTTGTTTCTTCCCGTGTCAAACTAAAATGAGGTATCGCTGCTTGATAATCACGAAATTCTTCTTTTTTATTTGCCGTCTTATCCAATTGTGATGTACATTGTGATGAATATTTTGATGAATAATTTTTTATGTTTTCCCTGAATTTTTCAATAAATCCCTCCGGTAAATCTGTTGCCGGTTTCAAATCATTTGTTATTTTCATATCTTTTTACACCTCCTAAATACATTTTATTTATTTCCATTTTATGATCTGATGTAATTATCGGAGAATACCCCCAAATAATCCATATCTCTTGCACCATGTACAGATTTTTTGCACGAAATACAACCTTTTTATAAAAAAAGAGTTTTTCTGCTCTTTAGGTATTTAAAAACATCTCTGCGATAAACTTATTATTTTCCCATCTCAACTTTATATCTCCATCATATTTTGAGATACTACGCTTTACATTAAGTATGCCAATCCCCCTCTCTTTCCCTTTTTCAGATACAGGCATACCATTTTTCCATTTTACATAGTCACTATTGTTTTCAACCTTTATAGATACCATTTTATGATACGCTCTTATCTTAATATATACAAATTTATGACCTTCCGATCTCTCTGCTGCATCGATCGAATTGTCCAGCAAATTACCAAATATCGTTGTAATATCTATGGGTTCTATGCATTGTAAATCTACATTATCAATATCAAAATCAAATTCTATTCCCTTTTCCTCCATATCCATTGCTTTATCTGTAAGTAAAATATCCAATATTGGATTGCCGGAATACTGGGTTGGCATCAGCGGTTTTAGCATATCATTTATATGCTTGGTATATGCTGCTGCTGTTTTACCCTGATCTGTCTCATATAATTCCTCAATTACTTTTATATGCTTATTCACATCATGCAAAATTCTTAAAGTATTATTGTATTTCTCTGTTTGCAATAAATAATATCCATATTGAATACTCACTTGCTGTTCAAGCGCTTTCACCTGACTTTCATAAAAACTTTTCTCATTTGACATTTTTATGTAATACAAGAGATAAAGATCCGCTAATACAATACAACCCATATTTGCTACCCACAGATAATTTGTTTTCCTCTGCATAAATTCCGCTACAATTAAGAGCATATTTGCAAAACTATAAATAAGCATAATGATATATACCGCATACTGATCCTTTGAAAGCGGAAAGTTCTTTTTTTTCTGTAAACGATTAACTACCAAATAATAAAGAAAAATCAATATTAATTTAGAAAATGTCACTTCCAAACAGTGTATAATAACCGTATCATTTATATTTGCGTTAAACATTTGCAGAATCCAATGTAAAAGGATTACACCAAGGGATTCGCATACACTTATACATAATGCCATTGCTTCACATTCAACAATTGTTTTCCATGCACTATTCTGATTTTGATAATATAAAAAAATAGCGCAAAATGCCGTGACCAAGATCCATGTTACCAAGTTCCATATCGAATTGTCCAACATATTTACAATGGTCAAGAGAATTACCGCGCTTACATTTGCAATTATATATACTCTTTTCTTTTTATAAACCCTCTCATAATAGCTATTCATGAACTGAAATAAAATAGAGACAACAATAACGCATGAAAGAATACTACAGAACAGCAAAAGAACCCTATCCATAATCTATCTCCTATGAATTTATTTGTAGAAAATTATTCAAAATCACTCTAAAATCTGCAATTCTCCGTTGAGATATAGCCAGTTCTTCTCCATTATCCAAAAATACCTTATACCCCTTTATTTTAACAACATGACGTAGATTCACAAGATTTCCTCGGCAATTAACAGCAAAATCAAATTGTTCAAACTCTTTCACGATGCTTTCAAAAGCACATTCATATTCATATATTTCATTTTCTAAAACAATAGCAATCCTACGCTTGCGCTTTATGTATTCAAAATATATGATATCTTCCAATTTTAGCTTTATTACCGCATGTTCTTTCTGTTTACTGTCTATAACCTTATAAAACTCTTTTTCAATCTTCTTTTTTGAGAATCCATTTAACAAATCAATTATTTGTGTCCGCATATCATCACGGTTTAATGGCTTACATAAATAAGAATAAGCATGGGCATTATTGATTGCCTGTACAACATACTGCTCATAGCCGGTTGTATATATTAAACTTATGTCAGGAAACTTTTCTTTCAATTTACGCCCTAATTCGATCCCATTATGTTCAACCATTACTATATCCAGAATCCCAATATCAATTTTTAGGGTATTATTAAGCAATTCATTGGCAGATGTAAAAGTTTTTAATTCATATTCTAATTTTTGTTCAGAAAATATAGCTTGTAATAGCATTTTCGTATTATTAAGATCATCTATATTATCATCACATATAGCAATTTCAAGCATTATTCATCCTCTTTTCATCCATTGTAAATCATATAATACAATTACATCATATATTTTATTCAAATCTTAATTCGGGTAGTTGCTGCATGAATGTCTTATCCTCCCTATCATTCAGTTTTTCCATATCCCAACGATAAACAATTTCTGTTAAGAATAAACCATGCTTTACAAAAATAGATCCCAAATATTCACCATTTAAATAAATATACCAATTGTCCTTACTTATTCCTGAGTTGTTTATTTCAAATCCTTCCAGTTGATATCTTACGTATATGAAAAAATTATCTGTAATAATTTTGCTAAGTAAATCTTCATCAATGTCATCTTTTGTTGTATAATATGGCATATATAAAGTAAAATCTTCTGTAGTTGAACTTAGGGAAAGATAATCATGATGACCAAGTGTCAGCTTAAGAAACATAGCGTATTTATCACTAAAAGTAATATTTTCCAATGTTATAGTAGGTTTTGATGCTGTAAACATAATTGATGTCAGAGTTCCAAATAACATTACATGAAACAACCAGATCGCAATAACTCCCGCTATTCCTCCCTTAAAATATTTATCTCCCTTTGGTCCAAAACAAATTATCTTTGTCAGAATATAAGGAAAAAAACCTACGAACAGAAAAGTAAAAAAAGTACCCCAACCCTTAATCATTGCATCCGTCGGATCCATCAAATACTCCTTTTTGGCATTATTAATAAAAATGCTTTTTTACCATTATACATTAAATTAAGGTACTAAACAATCAGTACCTTAACAGCAGAATGGGTAATTAACCATTTTTATTCAGATACGCCAAAAACCAATTCCCATTTTCTTCAAACCATCTGTTTGCCTCATTCATGCTTATTTTATAATTGGTTCCCGTCTGCGGATTCATGACCACGATCTGATACTCATTATAGCCGATCACCAGTACGGCTGAACCATCTACCATCCGGGCCAATACGGGGATATCCTGCGCGACATAGTACAGTATGATATCCAGCTTGCATCCATTCAGATCCAGCACTGTCATCCCCTGTCCTTTCTCTTCCAGAATCTCCTCCGGCTCCCTGCCCTGACGAAGAAGCGGTGCCGTATCCACAGTATATCCCTCCAGCGCAAGCATGACATTCAGACAGACCGCAAGTTCCTCACCCTCTGTCTCCGCCTTTACCGGAGCGATCGCCATGATCTGATTTCTCGTCACCCTGCCTGTCTTTCGATACAGATACGTTCCCTGACCATCTACTACGATGCCATTTGACTGGTATGCCTCATCAATTGCCTCCGGCAGCGCAGCATAGGTGCCCGCCAGATCACCTTTTACATAAAGGTAATACTCATTGCCTGTATAGATATCCTCTCCAAGTTCGATACTTCTGTTTCCTTCAAAAAGCACCTGCTTAGGCTCCAGTACCTGCAGCGTATCTACATCGATCTCTTTCCTTAGAACGATCTGTATGATCTTTTCATAATTTTCCGTCGTAACGACTTCGATGGTATTCTTCCCTCCGGTGGAAGTATCATTATTCAGGATCTGATCATCCGTGGTATAAGACCAGCCCCTGTTGCTGTCATCCCGTTTCATACGGACCATGGTGATCATATCATCCCCTACCTGTGTATCCACGACATAAACACCGGCTTCCTCATACTGCTTCAGGATATTGCCCCGCACATCCCGGATCAATACCTGATACATCGGATACAGCATCTTTCCGGTAGCATCCCGGATGATATCCTCTTTCCATGCAGCGCCATATACAAAATCCTCCCCAAAAAATCCGATCGGTTGGATCCTGGTATTTTCCTCCGCTTCTATATTACTTATTTTTCCGGTTGTCAGATCACATAGGATAATCTGCGTTGCGTTATTTAGATCTGCGCCGCTCGCCCAGGCGATGATCTGCTGCCGCCGCGATGCCGCAAACGCGCCCTGAGGAAGTCCGGTAACGAGCTGACGGCAGGTATGATCCGAAAGGTTGATCTGATACACCGCATGATCCAGATAAAGGAAATATTCATTGGCGCTGTTGACATAGGATAGCTTAGATACATCCTGTTCCAGCAGCTCAAAGGATTTCGTATAGGGGACAAACACTTTCTCTTCCACGATATTCAAAACGCTGTCATAATAATAAACTGCAACCCCCATCTCTCCCTCATGGATGCCCCGGTTCATATACCCATATACCATAAAATATATATTGCCTGTTTCATCCACATAAAAGATCCTAATATTATGATTCTGATAAGATTCTCTTAGATCAGTGATATCTCCATCAAAAAACCCAAACACATTTGAAATTTTATTATCGGCAATATTATAACTGTAAAGACTGCCGGCATTGACAAATGCAAGACGGCTGCCGTCAGAGCTTTCCGCCATCTGTACATCCTCATCCACAATGCCAAGCATGATCTTATTATTTACCATCGTCGCTGTCTCCAGATCAAAGATCTGCTCCATCGTCCTTTCATAATCCAGCAGGAAGAAACGTTCCTCTCCCTGACGGATCCGGTAATATTCCTCCACTGCATAAAAGATATCCTTATCATTTTCCGTAATGACGGCAGAATATTGAACTTCAATATTGGCAAGATCCTTCTCAATATCGCGGATCATAGCCACCGGCTCCGTAACTCTCTCCACCGGCAGATTGCCCCATGTCACCTGATTAAGACTGCTATGGATATTGACCTTATGAAATGTGGTATTGTTTCCTTCCGCATTGCTTTCCAGATAAGTGGGAAGTTCCATGGATGCCGTATATTTATCAAAGGCAGCATCATTAAAAAAATAGACATACTCCAGCTTCTCAGGCACCTGATAATCATCCGCCTCTATGATTCTGGTATAATAACGGATCTCATCCCCCCTTACCGTCCGCAGGAGAAGACAGAAAGAATATTCCTGATATTCTTCCAAAAGATCCTTCAACGTGATGTCTGCGGTAATGGTATCTCCATCCGTAATATAATTATAGATCTGCGTATCCTCGATCAGACGCGACGCGTCCATCGTCCGCACTTCATAGGAGATCTTTTCAATGCCGGTTCCATAAGTATCAATTTTGACCGAAAGATTTCTGCCCTCCATCAAAGGCGTAATGGTATCCCTCAGATAAGGGATCTCCATCTGATCGGCATATCCATGCATGGTATTGAACGGCATCCCCTCACAAACAAAAGAAACCAATGGAAAAGAGGCAGGACTCATCTCCGCCGTCATATCAGTATTGCCGCGGTTCATCAAAGCCCCCAGAAGAATCAGGGACGCAAAAAACATGCAGACGCAGTATATTGTTAAAATAATTCCCTTGCTGATTCCTTTTCTTCTCACTTTACGGTTCTTGTCCCTTTCGTAAATTACCCTGATCCATCAATCGTCCCAGCGTCGGATGGATATGAAGATACTGCTCCAGCTCTTCCAAGGAACCTGAAGATTCCCAATCATTCTTTTTCGGGGAAATCTTTTTTCCTTTCCTGACAGCCCGGATCAGCAGATTCTTCGGTGTATGTTCCAGATCGATAAACTCCAGGATCTGCGTTTCATATCCCATCTTTTCCAGACAGTCCGCCCGATAAGCATCCGTGATCAGCGCCGATATCCTTTCTTTGACGACGCCATATTTTAATACTTCCTGAAGCGGTTCACATGAAATCTGTTTATTCAACTCATGCTGGCAGCACGGCACTGCCATAATCACCTTTGCGCCCCATGACACCGCTTTTGCAATGGCATAGTCTGTCGCCGTATCGCAGGCGTGAAGGGATACGACCATGTCTATTTTATCACCATTTTCATAATCTTTAATATCGCCTTTGATAAATCTCAAGCCCTGATATCCAAGCTTGTCCTTCAATGCATTGCAATCATCAATCACATCTTTTTTCAGATCCAGACCGATAATCTCTATATTTTTATTTTGTATGATCTTCAGATAATAATACAACGCAAACGTCAGGTAAGATTTTCCACAGCCAAAATCAACGATACGGATCGTATCTTCATTTTGAAACGCCGGTAAAATGTCTTCTATAAATTCCAGATAACGATTGATCTGTTTAAACTTATGATATTTCGACTTGACCACTCTGCCTTCCGGCGTCTGCACGCCCAGAGCAGCCAGAAAGTCTACCTTCTCGCCATCCTTTAAAATATGATTTTTACTCCGGTTATGTTCAAATGAGCATTCCTGCTCCGGTCCGCAATCCGGCGTGGCTGCTTTTTTCTTTTCGCGGACGGTTACGGTTCCCTTTTTATTCGTCAGGATCGTAACTTTTTTATCAGCACATTCCGCCTCTAGCTGACCAAACTCCTCTTGAAGATAATAAACAAGTCTATCCTGTATCTTCGCCGCATCATAATTTTCATGCAGCACCTTTGTCCCTGCATACCTTGTCTCCTGAAAGACCAGTTCCCTGCGAATGATAACCGGACGCACGGTAACCTTTGTCAGTTCCCCCTTGATCAATGGTCTGCTGACGATGATACGATACAGCCGTTCTGATACGATCTGCGAGATCGCTCTCTGCAATTTTACACTCTGCTCTGATTTGTCCATTTCTTACCTCAAAAAAGGAGCCTACGCAAACCGCTTACCGGCTCTGCAAGCTCCCTTTCACCGTTAAAAAAATTTTAGCATCCCCCGTCCGGAATTATGTCTTCTTTTATAGATTTCGTAAAACAGCAATACCTGAACCAGATCGCCTATCTGCTTCCACCTTTCCGGAGAAAGATCCGCCTCCTGTGCCATAGTATTCTTGATCGGAGACATCACGCCATCTGCTTCTTCCGAAGCATCTACATCGTTCTCCATGGAATCAGCGGTCTGCTTTTCTGACTGTTGATCCATTGTTCTTGCAGTCTCTGCTATCTCATCTTTCCTGATCATCTCGGTAATGTCTCTTGACAGTTTATACAGCATGAACTGATCCGGATAATCATCATAGATCATACTTCCTTCATAGTCCATCTTGTCTAAGATAGTGACAATTTTCTTTTGATACTTTTTTGCATCCTGCGGATACATCTGCTGCAGATATTCCAAATCCCGAAGCATGACATCTTCATCTTCATATGCCATAGGCATGGGATAGGTCATGTAAAACGGCAATATCTTATTTCCTCTCATAGATACATCCCAAAGCTCTTTGATATATTCTATGCGGATGCCGAAAAAATGTTTCAGCGTAACAATAGCGACCGCCATTCCATAGCAATCGCTATTTCATTACGATTATTTGATTGTCTGTATCCTGGTCAACGCACGCATCAAAGCGATCTGTGCGCGGTCCTCATCAATACCCGCTTCCTTTGACTCCAGCCTTCTCTCTGCACGTTCCTTTGCAGATTTTGCACGGTTTTCATCAATTTCATCCGGCCACTCTACCGCTTCCGCAAGGATCGTCACCTGATCCTGTAGGATCTCCACAAATCCTGCATGAAGCGCTGCCGTCTTTTCCTCACCAGACATTGTGATCGTCAGGATCCCCGGACTGATAATGACCGTCGTCGGCACATGATTCTTATAGATACCGATCTCACCCTCTGTTGTATTAAATTCTACCATCTCAGCTTCGCCCTCAAAGAAAAGCCGTTCCGGTGTAATTATTTTTAATGAAAATGTATTGTCCGCCACCTTATCCAACAGCTCCTTTCCAAGACAAAGGCTTACTTCTTGTTCATTCTGGCAACTACCTCATCGATAGAACCTGCATTTAAGAAAAATCCTTCCGGAATATCATCATGCTTGCCATCTATGATCTCCCTGAATCCACGGATCGTCTCAGAGATCGGAACATACTTTCCTTCCATACCGGTAAACTGCGTCGCTACAAAGAACGGCTGAGACAGGAATCTCTGTACCTTTCTTGCACGGTTTACGACCAGCTTGTCATCTTCGGAAAGTTCGTCCATACCAAGGATCGCGATGATATCCTGAAGCTCTTTATATTTCTGAAGGATCTCCTGTACATCACGAGCCACCTGATAATGTTCATTACCAACAATACGAGGATCCAAGATCCTTGACGTCGACTCCAGCGGATCAACAGCCGGATAGATACCAAGCTCGGAAATACTACGCGACAATACGGTAGTCGCATCCAAATGCGCAAATGTCGTCGCAGGAGCAGGGTCTGTCAAGTCGTCCGCAGGCACATATACTGCCTGTACGGATGTGATGGAACCATTCTTTGTGGATGTGATACGCTCCTGCAAAGCGCCCATCTCCGTCTGCAGCGTCGGCTGATAACCAACGGCGGAAGGCATACGTCCAAGAAGCGCGGACACTTCGGAACCGGCCTGTGTAAATCGGAAAATGTTATCAATAAATAACAGCACGTCTTTGCCGCCCTTGTCACGGAAATACTCCGCCATCGTCAGTCCTGTCAGACCAACCCTCATCCTCGCCCCGGGAGGCTCATTCATCTGACCAAATACCATGGCGGTCTTCTCAATAACGCCTGATTCGCTCATTTCATGATAAAGGTCATTACCCTCTCTGGTTCTCTCTCCAACACCGGTAAATACGGAATATCCGCCATGCTCTGTTGCAATATTACGAATCAATTCCTGAATCAATACCGTCTTACCAACACCGGCGCCGCCAAACAAACCGATCTTTCCACCCTTCTGATAAGGACAGAGCAGATCAACTACTTTGATACCTGTCTCCAAAAGCTCTGTCGCCGTGGACTGCTCTTTAAATTCCGGAGCAGGTCTGTGTATCGGCTCATAATCTACATCTGTGGGCGCAGGCTTATTATCGATCGGCTCACCAAGGACATTAAAGATACGTCCCAATGTATGTTCGCCAACCGGCACCGTGATCGGGAATCCGGTAGCCACCGCCTCCATACCTCTGACAAGACCGTCCGTAGGACCCATTGCCACACATCGCACGGTATCGTCTCCCAGATGCTGCGCAACCTCAACCACCAGAGTATTGCCATCTTTCATCGGGATATTGATCGCCTCGTTGATCTCCGGCAGGGCATCTTCAAATTTCACATCAAGAACCGCGCCGATAATCTGGGTCAGTTTACCCTTTTTTACATCTGCCATCTCTATTATATGACTCCTTTCTCTAATTGATAGCGTCAGCGCCGGCAATAATCTCGGTAAGCTCCTGCGTAATGGAGCCCTGACGCGCTCTATTGTACAGCAATGACAAGTGATCTATCATCTCCGCTGCATTGTTTGTTGCTGAATCCATTGCCTGCATACGGGCACCATTTTCACTGGCGATCGACTCGATCAGTCCGCCATACAGCTGACTGGTGATGTACTTTGGAATAATCAGATTCAGAGCTTCCTCATCCTCCGGTTCAAAGTTCATCGGCGCCTCCGCCTTGGTCTCCTGTTCGTCCTCTGACTTCAGATCCTCCGCTTCCAACGGAAGAAGCTTGCGCAGTGTGGGAACATGGCTCACCGTATTTTTGAAAAATGTATATGCAAGATAGATCTCGCAGATTTCCCCAGCTTGAAATGCATGTAACAGTTCCTTGGTAATGGTAACTGTATCCTGATATGCCGGTTCATCGATCACCTCAGAATAATTCGTTCCCAGTTCGTAGCCATACCGTTTCATGGCATCCTTACCTTTCTTACCGATGGGATAGACGATGGTGTTATCCTTGGTAAACTCCTCATTCTGTGTGATCAGCTTGATCACATTGGAGTTATAACCACCGGCAAGACCTTTATTGGAAGTGATCATAATGACTGCTTTCTTTCCCTTACCATCCGACTTCAAAAACGGATGATCCATATCAGGAGCTTTGGCAAGAATGGAAACCATTGTCCGGTAAAGGGAGTCAAAATAAATCTGTGACTGTTCCGCCCTTGCCTTCGCCTTCTGCAATTTTACTGTGGCTACAAGCTTCATGGCTTTCGTAATCTGCTGCGTACTCTCTATACTGCTTTTACGCCTTTTTATATCTCTCATGGAAGCCATAATGATATAACCATGCCTTTCTCTTAGCTTTTATCTGCCTAAGGTTTATATTTTTATATTTACCTGAAGTCCGCCTTGTATTCCGTAATCGCCTTAACCAGCAGCTCCTCCATCTCTCCCGACAGTTCCTTTGTCTTCTTGATCGACTCGGGAATCTCAGGATATTTGGTATCGATAAATTCAAACAGTCCATCCTGGAAACGTCCGACTGCGTCAACTTCGATATCCAGAAGATATTTTTTAGTAGCTGCATAAATGATGATAACCTGATACTCTACCGGCATCGGCTTATACTGCGGCTGCTTCAGCATCTCCTTGATCCTCTCGCCCTGTGCAAGACGTTCCTTGGTATCCTCGTCCAAATCGGAACCAAACTGGGAGAATGCTGCAAGTTCACGATACTGTGCCAACTCCAGACGGATCGGTCCTGCAATCTTCTTCATCGCTTTAATCTGCGCAGCACCGCCAACACGGGATACCGAAAGTCCGGCATTGATCGCCGGGCGGAAACCTGCGTTGAACATTTCTGTCTCCAGATAGATCTGACCGTCTGTAATAGAAATAACATTGGTCGGAATATATGCCGATACGTCACCCGCCTGTGTCTCAATGATCGGGAGCGCCGTCAGGGAACCGCCGCCGTACTCTTTGCTCATGCGGGCAGCTCTCTCCAATAATCTCGAATGAAGATAAAAGACATCGCCGGGATACGCTTCACGCCCGGGCGGTCTTCTCAGGAGCAAAGAGAGTGTACGATATGCCGTCGCATGTTTACTTAAATCATCATAGATAACAAGCACATCCTCGCCATTCTCCATCCATTCCTCACCAATCGCGCATCCTGCATACGGAGCAATATACTGAAGCGGAGCCAGCTCGGAAGCTGTAGAGGCTACGACTGTCGTATATGCCATCGCGCCAAACTCCTCCAATGTCTTTACGATCGTAGCCACTGTAGAAGCTTTCTGTCCGATCGCAACATAGATACATTTCACATTCTGACCCTTCTGGTTAATGATCGTATCGATGGCGATTGCCGTCTTACCGGTCTGTCTGTCACCGATGATCAACTCACGCTGTCCCCTTCCGATAGGAACCATGGAGTCAATCGCCTTAATACCTGTCTGCAGCGGAGTATCAACAGACTGTCTGGTGATAACTCCCGATGCCACACGTTCAATTCTACGATATTTTGTTGTAGTGATGGGACCCTTTCCATCAATCGGCTGCCCAAGGGCATTGACTACCCTGCCGGTCATCGCATCGCCTACCGGTACTTCTACCACTCTGCCGGTCGTTTTTACGGTATCGCCTTCATTGATATTCTTATGGCTGCCGAGTAATACCGCGCCGACATTATCTTCTTCCAAGTTAAGTACCATGCCGTATACTTCGCCGGGGAACTCCAAAAGCTCACCCTGCATCGCATTCTGCAAGCCGTGCACGCGGGCAATGCCGTCAGCGACCTGAATAACCGTACCCACGTCGGATATTTCAAGCTTATCGGCATACCTCTTGATCTGATCCTTAATCACTGAACTTATTTCTTCTGGTCTTAAATTCATGGATCTTTCCGCACCTTTCTTTTATCATCTATATTTTTACATCTCTTAACTGATTTGAAGCTCTGACAAATCCTTTGTCAACCGCTCCAGCTTTGTACGGATACTGCTGTCAACCACCCGGTCTCCGATCCGGATGACGATACCGCCGATCAGAGTTTTATCTTCCTCATAGTAGATCTCCATCTCCCGATATGCGGTCGTCGCCAGCAGCCTCTCTTTTATTTCTGCTTTCTGTCTGTCCCTCAGGGATACAGCCGTTGTCACATAGGCAGTTCCGATGCCTTTATATTCCTTCATCTTTCCTACAAAGAAATCAAGGATCCCATCGATCTCTCCATAACGATCCTTCTGCAGGATCAGTACAAGAAATCCTGTAAGCTCGTCGCTGAGCCGGTTTTGAAATACATTCTTCAAAACCTCCTCCTTTTCCTCTTTGGAAATCTTCGGATGGTTCATCAGATCATTTAATTCACCGTTCTCAGCCAGAACCTTCTGCAGGGAAAGCACCTCTTCTAAAAACTGATCTTCTTTCTGTTCTTCTACTGCCAGCTGAAACAATGCTTCTCCATAAGTTCCTGAAATTAGCTTAGCCATGTGCTGTCACCTATTTCCTTCAAAGTCTCATTGATCAGGCTATCCTGAATCTCTGTGTCAATATTGGCAGAAACTACTTTTCCTGCCATCAGAGACGCGATAGCAACCATTTCCTGCTTCACCTCATCGACAACTTTCTGTTTTTCCAGCTGAGCCTCTACGTTTGCCCTCTCGATAATTGCCGCCGCTTCTTTTCTGGCTTCGGCAATGATCTTATTTTCATTATCCAACGCTTTCTTTCGGGCTTCGCTCAAGATCTGTTCTACTTCTTTATCAACATCCTTCAGCCTGCCTTCATACTCTTCCTTCATCGCCAGAGCAGCGTCTTTGTCATTCTGGGCGGTCTCTATATCATTCTGGATCCTGTTTTTACGATCCTCCAAAATCTTTCTTGCCGGATTAAATAAATTGTAAGAAAGAATTAGGAAAAGAACAAATACCGCAATAATCGTCAGCAATGAATCAGACAGCAGCTGAAAATCCAAGTCAAACAGCCTTTCATACCCCGCTGTATTGCTTAACAGCATTCCAATTCCTGTATTCAAGCCTCATAGCCTCCTTTCAGACTCTTTTTCTTACGGCATTAACGGCTTAACAAATAACAGAAGCATTGCAACCAGCAGACCGTAAAGACCTGTTGTCTCGGCAACCGCCTGTCCAAGAAGCATGGTAGAGGTAACGTCGCCCTTTGCTCCGGGGTTTCTTCCTACCGCTGCCGCAGCATGTCCTGCAGCGATACCCTGTCCTACACCAGGTCCGATACCGGCAATAACCGCTAAACCTGCGCCGATTGCAGAGCATCCTAAAATAAATTCCTCGTTAAACATAATAGTTTCCTCCTTAAAAATATTATAATGAAGTTTTCTTTTACCGCTTTTTAATTATCCCCAATCGCATCTGAGATATAAGTCATGGTCAGCATACAGAATACATATGTCTGGATCGCTCCGGAAAACATATCAAAATATACATGCAGCACAGCCGGCCATCCGATCGCGATCAGTTTCAGCAGACCATATACCAGCGCCATCATGATCGTGCCGGACAGAACATTGGCAAACAGACGCAGCGACAATGAGATCGGAACTGCCAGATCGCCTATGATATTGATTGGCGCCCAAATCGGCCAAGGAGAACACAATCCCTTGATGACACCGCTGACTTTCTGATGTTTAAATTTATTAAAGGTAATCAGTGTAAACGTCAGGACGCCAAGCGGAAACGTAACGCCGTAGTCTGCCGTAGGCGGTCTTAAGCCAAACAAGCCGGAAATATTGCTGAGCAAGATAAAGATAAAGATCGTTCCGATATAATTCAGGAACTTTGTTGCATTCTTGCCCATAACATTCTTGATCATATTATCCAGCATTTCCACGATCATCTCTATAATACACTGAAATGTTCCCGGCACATCCGAAGCATTCTTCATCGTCTTTTTCGCGCACAGCGAAAATATCGTCAGCAGAAGAATCAAGATCAAAAGACATACGTGCGTCGTTGTGATCCAGATCTGCGTATCGCCGATATAGAACGGAAATACGCCCTTGATCATAAATCCCAGATCCTGCGAGGATAACAGCATACCTGCTCCCATCATTTCACCTCCTTGTCCATTATTTTGTTACATCAATTTTACTTAAGTTTATTTTCCCTGTACATACGAAATCAATGCTTGGCGTTATTGCATAATTTTCTATTGGATCAATTTTTGTAACAGTTTGTGCATGAACGGCTGCAGATATGCGCCGATCTTCAGTCCCATAATTCCCAAAAACATCACTATCAGATTCGTTAAACCGGTAGCCGCAGCCACCCCCAACAGGATCATCGCGCACCCATACCGCAGAAAATATGACGATCTGGTCATCTTCTCTGCCGTCCCCTCATCACAGGAAAGCGCTTTATTGATCGTATGGTTCATATGAAACACCATGCCCACCGCCGCAATGATCCCAATCCAGAGACTGACTGCATACGCCAGCTGATCATGCGCCAAAAAGATCCCGACGATCTGACAAATCACGCCAAAACAGAGGATCCCAATGACCAATTCCGCAAGCGTCTGATTTGCCTTTATTTTTTCCTTCATAACAGCAGCCATATTTTCTGTACATATACCAACTAGAATATTCACTCGCTATATTGTCCTGCTTTTCATCACTGCGCTGCAAACCTTATTTTTTGATCTGTCTGAACGACGCATCCCTTTTTAATGCTATTTCATTCAGCCACAGCTATGTCTGCAGGATGATCTATCATTTGCCGTCTTCCGTATCTTCCTCATCATCTTTGGTCATCCGTCTGGCAAAGATATAGATGTTGCGAAACCCCGCCAATGCTCCTATAAAGAAGAAGATAATCATCAGATAGGAAGTGCCTATCTTTTTATCAAGATAATATCCAATGAAAAAACACAAAAAAATGGGAACAAGCATATTGATTCCAAACTGTGTAATTAAGGTCAGCATTCGTAATGTTGACTGCCTTTCCTTTTGCCTCTTCCTATTTTTTGAACTCATAATATTTCCTATTATAACCATTTTTTGCAGATATGTCCACTATGATTTATCCATTTTTTTCAAATATTACGATGAATCGCATTACGTGCAGATTTGACAGGAAAGAGCTTATCTAAAGAGAGTCCCTTTTGTAAATATTTGACTGTAAGTGATGATTTATGTTATAATTCCGGAAAACTGCGCAACTTGTTACATGATGAAGATATCTACGCAGGAGCATGATATGGCTGAAAAGTTATCAATAAAAGCAGAATATGGAATTTTATAAAGACGGGGTGAAAAAATATGAAGACGTATATTACAATGGGAATTTTTACCGGACTGATTGTATTTTCTCTTATTTTCGCGTTTAAGAATAAACTGCCGAGTAAGAATAACGGATTTACGCCGATGGATGATGCGCTGCGCAGAAAACAGTATCCTGACGGATACTGGGAGACGGTCGCAAAGCACAGTGGCGGTTTCAGACTTATCATCAGCGGATTGCTTTTTGCACTGGTCGGCTTGGCGGTTTTTGCGCTTGCAGTCGGTTTCATTGTGGATACGATTAAAAGAAGTTATAAGATGAGCGGAAGCGATGTCGTTATTCTGGCACTCCTGTTTGGCATCGGCACGCCATTACTCTTTGCGGGAATCCGCAGCATAATAAACGGAATCAAAAGAAATTTGAGCAATGCGGATTACTGGATCGGAGAGAGCGCGAAGGCAAGCAGATATCCGGAGAGTGAGATCAGGGAATTTGGCAGGCAGGCGGTTGCACCGGACAGTTTTTATTTTTCACTGGATGGTCAGGGCGGCGCGCAGGGAAGCACCGGGCTGCTTACGCGGGATTATATCATGTTTGAAAATTATACGAACCTTTGTGTGATCAAGAGGGAAGATATTGAGAAAGTATATTATTCCGAGTGTGCGAATGTATCTAACGTCAGGGCAGGCAACGCCGGCGGGAATCTTAGAATTCATACATTTTCCCTGCGGCTTGCAGTGATTTCCAGGCAGGGTACATGGTGCATAGCAACGGTTCAAAAAGGGATTGCAGATGAACTGGTCGCAAGGCTTTTGGAAAAACATCCGAATATCAATACCGCGGGCGGGCGCATTTGGACGGAACAGGAGTGGTTTACCATAGAAAGAGCGCTGCGCAAAGGAGATTTTTCTGTTCCTACGGATCAGTGACCAAGTTTATGAAGTAATTTCTCTATATCTGCTGGCTTTAAGACCTTACCTGCTGATACTACCTTTTCATTCACAACGAGTCCCGGCATACTCATAATTCCATAGGTCATTACTTTTTCCATATCTGTCACATATTCTACTTCTACAGCAATGCCAGCCGCTTCAACCGCCTTTTTTGTATTTTCATACATCTCATGGCACGACTTACAGCCGGCGCCAAGCACCTTAATGTTCTGAATGACATCCTCTTTCTTTTTTCCCAGATTAAATAATTCCATTTTTTGATCCTCCTTAAAAATTTTTTCTTAACAATTCCCCAAAACAAAAGGCTGAACAGCATTGAAGAAATATCCAACAATAATAATGCCAAGCGTACAGATTGCCACAAAAATTCCTAACAGCTTAGATTTAACTGCTTTTTTCAGCATAATAATTGACGGCAGGGAAAGCGTCGTAACCCCCATCACAAATGACAATACAACGCCTAATCTTGCGCCCTTTGCAAGCAGGGCTTCGGCAATCGGAATACAGCCAAAAATGTCTGCGTACATCGGCACACCCGCAATAGCAGCAAGGATTACCCCAAACGGATTGCCTGTTCCCAATACCTTTACTATAATATCCTCCGGTATCCAGTTATGGATAAATGCTCCGATGCCTACTCCCACCAATACATAAGGCGCTACTTTTTTTGCCGTTTCAACAACCTGATCCCAAGCGTATTTCAATCTGTCCTTTTTGGTAAGTTCTTCCTGTGGGACATCCATAACATGACCATTTCTGATAAACTCCTGCACCTGATTCTCCAAGTGTAGTTTTTCTATTATCGTTCCGCCCACAACTGCAATAATAAGTCCCACAATGACATATACAACAGCAACTTTCCAGCCAAAAATACTCATAAGCAGCACCAGCGAACCCAAATCAACCATTGGCGAAGATATGAGAAACGAAAATGTAACACCAAGCGGAAGTCCCGCACTGGTAAAACCAATAAATAAAGGAATGGAGGAGCAAGAGCAGAACGGTGTAACTGTTCCCAGCAAAGCTGCAATTATATTTGCGCCAATCCCTTTAAACCTGCCAAGAATCTTCTTAGTTCTTTCCGGCGGAAAATAACTTTGAATATAGGAAATCATCAAAATCAGAACGCCTAACAGCACCATAATTTTCACCATATCATAAATGAAAAACTGAATGCTTCCTCTTACCTTGCCGCCTGTATCAAGACCAACTGCTTCCAAAACACTTCCTATCAGTTTATTGAGCCATTTCATTCCTAAAACTTCGTCCTGAAAAAAATTCCATACATTTTGTAACATAGTGATTCTCCATTTATTTAAAGATGTAAACATTTAAATGTATCTATATATTTATCATATGAATAGTCGTGCGAAAAAGTTCTACTGCCTGTCACTTTTTACAACACGACTTACCACTTTCACATTCAGAATCATTTCTAAAATGCTCCAAACATACCATTGCTTCTTTCAAGCCTTCATTTGAAATGGAATAATGCATCCATTTCCCTTCTTTTCTTCCGATTACAATACCTGCGTCACACAAAATCTTCATATGATGTGACAACGTCGGCTGCGTAATTTGCATTTCTTCCAAAATATTACAGGCGCATCTTTCACCATTTCTCAGAAGACCTAAAATATGCAATCTGTTTTCATCGCAAAATGCTTTAAATATAACTGCAACTTTTTTATTGTCCATTCATGCGCCTCAATTCATTGATGTTTATCTGTGTGATATTATATGCGTCATATAGAAGTTTGTCAATGTGTTTTTAAATGTTTTTTACTTTGCAAAATTACTTATTTTTTAGGGAAAATTTATCTATTAAAAATCCCCGAACAAAATATTCGAGGATTCAAAATGATTCTTCTTGAGTTTAATTTACTCCTGCCAAACGAAGCTTCTCCTGTAAACGTTGGATCTCTGCTTTTTGCTCGGCTAACTCTGTCTCCTGCTTGGCTATTTTTGCCTCCTGTTCGACATCCTTAGCTTCGTATTTTGCCAGTTTTGTTTCCTGCTTGGCGTTCTCTGCTTCCCGCTCGGCAAGCTTCGCCTCCAGTTCCCTGAACTCA
>DLOQ01000162.1 GCA_002479655.1 Lachnospiraceae bacterium UBA7480 | reverse complement strand
AATCGCTGCATTGCTGAGTGCACAGGAAGAAGCAGAAAGCGCGGAAGAAGCATCAGAGCCGGAAGTAAACGACGATCCCAACCATGTGATGACAGCGGATGAGATCGCAGCACTGCTGAGCGCGCAGGAAGAAGCAGAGCTGGATGATGATGCTTTGTCGGAAGAGGATATTGCGGAGCAATTGAAGCAGGCGGAGCTTCTTGGCAGTGAAGATATGGCAGGAGATGACGATCTCGATATTACCCAGTTGATTGATGGACTGGATGGTGAGGATGATGATCTTAGTGATATTGCCGAACTCTTAAAGAAGTCGGATCAAAATGAGCTTGTAGAGGAAAGCATGGCAGAGGACGGGGAAAATGGGTTTTCGCTGGATGATGGTATGACCTTTGAAGAAGACTCTGCGGATGAGGAAGATAAAAAAGGAAAAAAGAAAAAGAAAAAAGAGAAGAAAGCTAAAAAAGCGAAAACGAATGCCGATGGAGAAGCTGCAGAAGATGGGGAAGCACGGGAAAAGAAACCGGGATTTTTTCAAAAGCTGCTGGGAGCTTTGACATCGGGTGAGGATGATGAAAGCACCGTTCCGGAACAGGATATTACAAAGCTCAGCGACGAAAATCTGAATATCCTGAATGAACTGGATGCAGAAGATGCTAAGAAAAAAGAGAAGAAACCGAAAAAGGAAAAGAAAGAAAAAGAGAAGAAAGAAAAACCGAAGAAAGAAAAGAAACCGAAGAAGGAAAAAGTTGGTAAGGCAGCGAGCGAGGCTGATAATACCAAAAAGATTCCGAAGAAATATATCATCAGGACATTCGCGCTTGCTTTTTCCGTATTAGCGGCGCTCCTGTTGCTTTCCGTTTGTATTCCGGGGATGCAGATAAAGCAGAATGCCAGGGATTCCTATTATCAGGGCGATTATATGGAAGCCTTTGTGGCGATGTACGGAAAGGAACGCAGTGAGAGCGATCAGCTGCTCTACGAAAGCGCGCGGACGATTGTGCTGTTGCAGCGTAAATATGAATCCTATCTGAATAATAAAGCAATGCATCTTGATTATCAGGCTGTAGATGCGTTGATTCAGGGAGTTGGAAAATACGAAGAGCTGCTATCGGAAGCAGAGCGATTGGGCGTTGTCAGCCAATTGAATGAAATCAGAGGTCAGATGGAAAACGCTATGATGGCGGATTACCAGATGACGTGGGATGAAGCAAGGGAAATTTTGAGGTATGATGCTTTAGATTATACCAATAAGCTTTATTCTCTGGTGGATGGAACGCCGTTTCACTTTAAAGCGGATGAGATCAATGCAATCTATGGACTTCCGCTTTCCACTGCGCCGGAGTCTAATGTACCGGCGATAGACGGTACAGAAGGCGGTGGACAGATGGAATCGATGCCTGATATCCTTCCGGAGGAGGAAAGTTATATCAATCAGCAGGGTGAGAACACTGAAGAAACGGTGGCAGAGACGGAGGCAGCTCCGGTACAGACAGGCCCGGCACAGCCGCTTCCGGCAGCGGGAAGCATCAATGGAAATCCGGTGGATGTACAGATCGAGAGCAATCAGTTTTAAGGATAGGGGAAACAGGTTGAAAAATCGAAGATTTTTCAACCGCGAATTTGTGCCTGCGGTCCAAAGTTCGCAGGTTGTGGAAAGGCATGGTTATTAGACAGAATGGTGGCAATCATTGATTACGATGCCGGTAACATTAAAAGTGTTGAAAAGGCAGTACAGCTTCTTGGACAGGAGGCAGTCGTGACGCGGGATGCAGAACTGCTCCGTAGAGCAGATCATATCATTCTTCCGGGGGTAGGCGCCTTTGGTGATGCTATGGAAAAATTAAAAAAATATGAGCTCATACCGGTGATTCATGAGGTGATTGACAGAGAAACTCCATTCTTGGCTATCTGTCTGGGATTGCAGTTGTTATTTGAAGAGAGTGAAGAATCCCCCGGAGTTCCGGGATTAGGTATTTTCAAAGGAAGTATCCTCAGGATACCGGATACGGAGGGACTGAAGATTCCTCAGATTGGCTGGAACTCTCTGCATTTTCCGAGGGAGAGCAGACTGTTTCGGGGATGTAATGAAGAAGCGTATGTTTATTTTGTCCATTCATTTTATTTAAAGGCGGCAGATGAATCCATTGTTACTGCCGAAACAGAGTATGGGGTTACGATACATGCAGCGGTAGAAAAGGAGAATGTGTTCGCCTGTCAGTTTCATCCGGAAAAGAGTTCTGAGGTGGGACTTCATATGTTGAAGAATTTTTTAAATATTAGGAGAGCATGATGCATACGAAACGGATTATCCCCTGTCTGGATGTCAATGCGGGGCGAGTGGTAAAGGGAGTTAATTTTGTAAATCTTATTGATGCGGGCGACCCGGTAGCGGTTGCGGCGGCATATGATAAAGCGGGAGCGGATGAGGTCGTTTTTTTGGATATCACGGCGTCCTCTGATGGCAGAGAGACGGTGGTGGATATGGTTCGCAGGGTCGCTGAGAAAGTATTTATCCCGTTTACGGTTGGTGGCGGCATCCGGTCTGTTGAGGATTTTAAAAAGATACTCCGGGAGGGTGCGGACAAGGTGGCAGTCAATTCGGCTGCGATCATGAATCCTTCGTTGATTGCGGAAGCGGCGGATAAATTCGGAAGCCAGTGCGTGGTAGTCGCGATTGATGCGAAAAGACGGGCTGACGGCAGCGGATGGAATATCTTTAAAAACGGCGGACGTGTCGATATGGGCATTGACGCTGTGGAATGGGCGATGAAAGTCAACCGTCTGGGCGCGGGAGAGATCCTTCTTACAAGCATGGATTGTGATGGGACCAAAGCGGGATATGATCTGGAGCTGACGAAGATCATATCAGAGAATGTATCCGTTCCGGTGATCGCCTCCGGCGGCGCGGGGACAAAGGAACATTTTTATGAAGCATTGACGGTTGGAAAGGCTGATGCGGCATTGGCAGCATCGCTGTTTCATTTTAAGGAGCTGGAGATCTGCGAGTTAAAAGAGTATCTGTATAGTATGAACATTAGTGTGAGAAGAACTTCTAACATAGGGATAGGGGAATAGTATGGCAGGGATTACAAATGATTGGCTGCCGGTTTTAAATCCGGAATTTCGAAAACCATATTATAAGGATCTATATCACAAGATCTTGGAGGAGTATAACACAAGACAGATATTTCCCGCATCGGAGGATGTGTTTAATGCGCTGCATCTGACACCGCTGCATGAGATCAAGGCGGTCATCCTGGGGCAGGATCCTTACCACGATGTAGGACAGGCGCATGGACTTTGTTTTTCCGTAAAAAAAGGAGTTGCCATACCACCTTCTCTGGTGAATATCTATCAGGAGCTGCATGATGATCTGGGATGCAGCATTCCGGATCATGGATATCTGGAACAATGGGCAAAGCAGGGAGTCCTGCTGCTGAATACCGTATTAACGGTCAGAGCGCATCAGGCCAATTCCCACAGGGGACTCGGCTGGGAACAGTTCACGGATGCGATCATAAAGGCGGTCAATGAACAGGACAGACCGATCGTATTTCTGCTGTGGGGTGCACCGGCACAGAAAAAGAAGGCGATGCTGGATAATCCAAAGCATCTGGTGCTGGAAGCGCCGCATCCAAGTCCGTTGTCGGCATATAGGGGATTTTTCGGATGCAGACATTTTAGTAAAACCAATGAGTTTTTAGTGGCAAACGGGGTGGAGCCGATAGATTGGCAGATAACATAAAAATAAAAGAAAAAGATTAAGATTAAGTAGGTAATTGCGAAACTCACT
>DLOQ01000183.1:3255-23855 GCA_002479655.1 Lachnospiraceae bacterium UBA7480 | reverse complement strand
AGCGACGGGGCTGTTGCTGCCTTGGCGGCGTGCAGATATATCGACGCACGGTGAAAGTGCAAGCACGTTCATTGTTTTATATGTAGCTAAAGAGCCGAAGCAATTTAAGCCTCGGCTCTTCTTTTGATATTATAAATTAAGCGGTATTCCAAATTATCGGAACACNNAAATAACAGTTATTGCTCATCTGAATCCTTGTTTTCCATATCATTTAAAGCATACTCACAGGCCTGTATAACAAAGCTCGAAAAGGTAACATCTGTATTTTTTATTGCATTTTCTATTTGTTCTATTATGGGGATCGGGAAACGGATCGTTTTGTTCTCGGTCTCTTTTTTATTTGGTTTTAACTGAAAAGACATAAGCAGCACCTCCTACAATACCTATTATAATGCCAATAGTCATAAAAATATGCATTGCAAATTGCTTTGCAAAAAGTATTGCATTCGGCGACAAAATGTGTTATAATATAAAACAGACGTATTTGTACGTTATGTAAATAATCAGAAAGAGGTCGATATTCAATGAATAAGAGAAACAGGCTGAAAGTTATAGGTATCTTTGCTTTAATTACTGCTTTGACATCATCTTTTGTCGGCTGCGGGAACAATGACGCAGATGAGGATAGTTCTACGTCATCAAAAAAAGAAACAATTTCAAAGGACAGTGAGGCTCCCGTTTCATTTGCGGAAGCTTCTGTAGCTGACAATACTGATAATCCGTCCTGCAATACCGGAGATATTGTTACCTTTGGCAGCTATGAACAGGATAACAACGAGGATAACGGTGCAGAGCCTATACAATGGGAAGTGGTGGACATACAGGACGGTAAGATGCTGCTGCTTTCACGTTATGTTATTGACAAGGTTTCTTACAATGAACCCGAAGGTGTCGAGGGCAGCGGAGAAACGGAAGAACGTCCGTGGGAAATGAGTGATGTATATAACTGGCTGATCTCTGATTTTGCAAGAAGTGCTTTTACTGAAGCAGAGATAGCTGCTATCGTGCAGGATCAGAGCATAAGCGTTGATGAGTTGGGGGTGTTCCTGCTGTCTTTCGATCAGGCCGTTCAATACTTTAATATGCAGGAAGGTACGCAGGTCAAACCGGGCGGTGACGAAGATGAGCCGAATACAGAAAGGATAGTCTATTCTCAAAATGCATTGTGTACGGCTACACCATACGCAAACAGAAGAAAGGATTCCGAAATATTTGAGCAGGAGGACTATGATTTTCTTGTCGAGAAATGCTCTGTGACTTATGATAAATCTGTTATCGGCAAAGAGTATTCTTCATACTGGCTCAGAACATCTTACGGTGATGAAAGTGATGAGGGCTTTGACCCGTGTGCATTTCGTATAGACGAAATAGGTGTGATAAAGCCCAATAATACTATAAAAGAAAGCAAGACAAGAGAGGACGGAATAAGACCTGCCGTATGGGTGAATGCTTCAAGCAGCGCAGTAGTGCCGAGTGACGGAAGCAAACCTTCATGGCTGACTGAGATATCCTGAGCTGCTGTATACTTGAAAAGAGGTAAAGATCATTATGAATAGAAAAGGCATTTTAAAAATCATTTGTATAAGTGCGCTGATGGCTGTGTTCTCCGCTTCCTTTACTGCCTGCGGAAACAATAAGAGCGACAGTAATGAAAGCACAGGAACGATAACAGCGACAACTACTGCAAACTCCGACAGCTCTGTTATGGATTCTGAGACGACAGTAGCTGATACGACCGTCTCGGAAGAATCAACGGCAGAGACAGAGCCTGTTGTAATAGCTGACCTTAGTTATTTATATGGCGGCTGGCAGAAGGATATGGAGGAAAAGGGCTTTGAGATCCTCTCTAAGGCTGAAAAGTCTAAGGAGCAGACTGCTGAAATACACGATATAATCGAGATCGGAGATAGATTCCGCAACAAGCTCACGGGCGATATTTGCGAGGTTGTTTCGCTGACAGGTGCTTTGCCGTTTTATACGGACGATTGCACGATCACAAGGCAGAGTGGCGCTTTTAAGATCACGGAGAATATCTCCTATGACAGACTTTTCAATACTGATCTCTATGTATATCTCGGTAACGGTAATCTTCAAACCTCGCTTGAGCTTGACAATGTAGTAACATTAGGTGGAAAGAGCTATACTGTTGCAAGTATAGACGAAGAAGAACGAACCGTTGATCTGCGCGGCGATAACGGCGACTATTATCCTACTACTCGCACCGAAAGCATTGCAGATGTCGAAGCTGTTATCGAGCAGAAGAAGCAAGCTGACGAACTGGTGGGGAGAATATCAAGTCCAAGACTTGATTACGTTATCACCGATAATGGCATTGGCGTATCATCACTGTCAAGCAGACTACTCTCGCGCGTCTGTCAGGGCTTAGCTTAGCTACAGTTAAGCGTACCCTGTCAAAGCTTGTTGCGACGGGCTTTATCAGCTTCAGGATACGCACTCACAAGGAAAACGGAGAGCTTGGCACAACTTTATACTACATACGCAAAGAGGCGGCTACAAGCGCGTATTTTTGCGTACAGCGCAAAGCGCTCATGCAGATCAGCTCATCCAAAGCTTTTTATCTGTACTGTGTATGCTGCAAGCTCGCAAATACAGCCTGCAGATCTCTTGCTCGCACGTTCTTCCATAGTTATTCTGATCTCGCTGATATGATTCTGGCGTCCGGCATATCAGCGAGCCGGGCTGACGTTATCAGCACAATAAAAGAGCTTGTGGATAACAAGCTCTTGCAGCGTCGGCGTGTTAAATGTGATTGCGGTGACTACACAGATAACAAATACACGATCATGATATTTATAACCGGACAAATAAGAAAGAAGGGAATAAATAAAAGGTGTGTATGCGTTCCCAGCACATACACACCAAGGATGACCCACTCTTGCAAGGGGACATACAAAAAATACACTAGTATTAGTATAAACCGCTTTTGCAAGAATGTCAAGTGGTTTGACAAAAATTTTTTTAAGACTAGGGGTAGTCCTTAAAATGAGCTGTCGATATCTAACCCACTAAAGATATCTATCTGTCAGAAATATGTTTCTGATATTATTCAAGATAACTAAGTCTTATTCTATTACGAATATAGACTTTTTATTTTTATCATTCCGTCCATCCATCGCGGTGGGCTGGGGGTGAATTGTCAGTGTTGGAAGTGTTGTAAACGCGCAGCGTTTTCAATCACTTTCAACACTGACAAGAGGGGAACGCCCACCAAGATTCCCCCTGCGGCGCAGCCGCTTTTCTTTTGGTTCTTTTCTTTTTGACAGATAAAATTTGCATTTCGGATTTTTATGTGATATACTATATGCAAGTGTATAGTGTTTTTAGGCAGAACGGAGAGAATTATGAACAATAAATTTGATGAAAAGGCTTTTGTATTACAGTTAAAAAAGCAGCTGATAACAGAGTTTGAGCGTAAAGATAAAAAGGGCGTGTATGCGTTGACCCAAAAGAGTATGGCATACAACTCGAATAAGATAGAGGGCAGTACTCTTACAAGTGAGCAAACGGCTTCTTTATTTGATACCGGCACTATAGTATCTGAAGACAATTCTGTTTACAGAGCTAAGGATATCGAAGAAATGACCGGACATTTCAAGATGTTCAACGAAGTTATAAAATCTCTCGAACAGCCGTTATCATCAGACATGATAAAGAAGTTTCATTACCAACTGAAGATCGGTGTTTTTGAGGACTATGCAAACGGCTATCCGATCGGTGAGTTTAAAAACAGAGCTAATCAGGTGTCTGATATAACGACCGAGCTGCCTCAGAACATACCCGGTAGAATAGATGAACTTGTAAGCAGCTACAATTGCGGAAACAAGGAGCTTGTAGACATCGTAAGATTCCACGCTGAATACGAGCATATACACCCGTTCCAAGACGGCAACGGTCGTACAGGACGAGCTATTATATTTAAGCAGTGCCTTGATAGCAACATATTGCCTGTTGTGATCTTCGATACGGATAAGATTCGGTATTATCACGCCCTGCACGCTGCACAAATCGAGAAAGACTATGAAAAACTCCTATCATTCTTTGAGGATCAGCAGAGTAAATATTTTGAAAAGATAAAACCGTTTGTAGCTTTAGATCCTACCCCGAAGTATGAGATGGGTAATATTCAAGAAGCTGCCGAACTCGATCTAACCGAGGGGCAAGGTCGGGGCAGAAGATAAAAGTGTGTCATCATGACACACTTCGCTATTGACATATTTTCATGGATAGTGTATAATATTATGCAGACAGAGTTTTATTTCATGGCGTTTCGCCGCCGTTAAGTGCGAACTTTCAAACTCGGTGTTTCGCAGCCGTTAAATGCGAGCTTTAATAACTACTAAAGGACGAAGTTTTCTTCGTCCTTTTATTTTGAGGTGATTATCTATGCAAAAGCCAAAGTTCTTTATTGTATCCGAAAGGTACATAAACTATCTGCGGAGCGACGAATGTCTCACTAATGTATGCAAGAACAAAGATGGCAAGCGAAAATATGTAGGAACTGCACTTGAAATCAATGGGTTTAGTTACTTTGTGCCTTTAAGCTCTCCAAAAGACAAGGACTTTCGCATAATTGACGGAAAGAAGAAGCTAAAAGGCAATTCGCCGGTCGCTTTCCATCTGCTCAACAAAAAAGGCGAATTGATAGCATCGCTGAAAATAGGAAATATGATACCTGTACCTCGTTCCGAGCTACAATACTATGATTTTAGCAAGGTGAGCGATAATAAGTACAGAGACTTATTGAACAAAGAATATAGAAGCATTGTAGAAAATGCAGATAAAATTACTAAGCTTGTATCTGTGGCTTATCGTCAGGTTCAACTTCGCATACTTGTAAATGCCGGGCTTGAGATCAAAAGCGAGCTGCCGAGCTACGTTAAAGACATGGTTGATTACGAGTACGCAGAGCGCAAGTGCTTGAGATTTATGCAAATGCAAAACAAGCGGTCTGTGTACGAAGAAGATAAGGCTGATGTCCTTGATCTGACTGTAAATCCGGAACTTGGGAGAACATAAATAATAGCCGCAGCCCACTATGCATTACGGTTATTTTACGAAGTGTGTCATTATGACACACTTTTTATTTTCTGACGGATCAAAAACTAAATGATAGTTGAAATTGCAAAGCTATATGTGCTATAATATTTACGAAAGGTGGTATGCTGTATGAAAAACAAGTTTGATATGACTACCGAAGAAAACATTTTTCTTGCTAAAAGGAATATCGTGGATTATATTTGGAAAAGCGCTAATTTAGAGGGCGTTAACGTTACTTTTCCTCAAACTTATGCTATATACGAAAAAGCAAAAGTCAACGATGTAAGTGTTAATGATATACTGACTGTAGTAAACCTCAAGCACGCATGGCAGACTTTACTCGATGGCATACACAAGGATGAACTGGAGATATCCTTATTTTGCAAAATAAATGCTGAGGTATCTCGTGATGAGTCTCTAGCGTGGGGTTCTTTGAGAACCGGCGAGGTATCTATCGGAGGCACATCGTACATCCCGCCAATACCCGATCATGCTGTCGCAGAAGAAAAACTACGTCAAATCATGGCTGACGATGGAAAGTCGGCTACCGAAAAAGCTATAGAAGTCATGGCATTTGGAATGAAGTCGCAGCTCTTTTGGGACGGAAACAAGCGCACATCAATGCTAGTTGCAAATAAGCTTATGATCGAGAACGGCTGCGGTATTATTTCTGTGCCGGTTGAGCAAATTGAAGCCTTTAATACTGTTCTAAGCTATTACTATACTTACGATAAACTTGACGAGTTCAAGCAATTCGTTTACGATCATTGCTTAGATGGCATTAGCTTTGCGGGCCGTAACCAATCTGACAATGAGCTTCTTGATTTGACCGACGATCAGTTGTCCTCCGGCAGAAAGTAAAAGCGTGTCATCATGACACACTCCAGAGCTGACGTGTCGCAGCCTTGACATATATCTTCAGAAGTATGGGAGTGCTTTATGCAGCTCTGGCTATCATTCTTTCCCTGGTTTTTGCGGTGATCTTCACGGTCATCAATGAAATCATAAAGAACATAAAAAAATAACCGCAGCTCGCTAAACTGTACGGTTATTTTTATAACTAACAGGGGAAGCAACCGCTTAGTCTAAGTCGGTACTCCTTTTATAATCTTATTATATATTATGTTGATAAAATTGTCAAGTCTATCACTATTACTTTATAAAAATGTAACATAAAAAGTGTGTCATTATGACACACTTTTTATTGTCTGACGGCAAGTAACAAAAAACGCATATCCGATGATATGCGTTTTGCCAGACAGTTTTATTTTATTTTACATTTTTTTCATCAAAGCTATTGACAAGTATAAAACTTTGATGTATAATAAAAATGTAAATATGAATAGTCTTGCTGTTCCTCCGAGCTATTACCAGTAGCTTAAAGGAACGGACTTCCAGAAGTTTCGCCGACTTGCCGAAAGACCTGCATTGCTATTTCTGTCATGCTTATTATAGCACGACTGAAAATAGATTGTCAAGAGTTTTTCTCTAAGTTTGCGACTTCGTGAGAAAGACTCTTTGTTTTTACGCGAACCTTGACAATTTAATAGCTCCCATTTCCAAAACAGCTTGAAAAGAAATGATAGGGGACTGTGCGCGGCGTACAACACGACCATTAAGTTGATCGTTCAAGTTGTCAATGCGATGACCCAAATCAGCACAGGAGCTGCAATCTCACGCAGATTATTGCGACAAACTATCCGCAGCTCAAGCCGATGAGCATTGAGGATCCCAAAAGGATTTGCCTATGCGCCAACACACCGCAATCAGAACCGGAAAATACGCAAGCCCGTCACTCTCAGAAAATGACCTAACACTAAGTCGGGCTGTCTGGCAAGATCTATGCGTATGGGAGAACAAAAAATGTCAAATTACCAAAGCACCCACACTGCTTTGATAATATATATGAAGCTCATGCTTTAACATGAACTTCAAGACAATTTAATAATGAGTAGCTCATTTTTAGAGCTGCTCAAAGCCTACATATTATTATGTAAGTTTTGAGCAGTCCTAAAAGACTGCTCTCTGCAACCTAAGTTGCATGGTTGCGGAGGATGGACTTGAACCATCGACCTNNATGAGCCCGACGAGCTACCGACTGCTCCACTCCGCGATATTTTATGCTCTTTTTCTGAGTGCTTAATTATTATAGCACATCAGATACCTGTTGTCAAGCATTTTTCGCAAAAAAGTTCCGACCGATTACAAAGGTATTCTGTGATATAATACAAATTACTGTTTTTATATCCTTTTTTCTCTTGCTTTGCGGCACAATTCCTCCAAAGTGTCCCTGTCCCACAGCTCGATACCGTTTGCAAGGGCGAGATTTTCCGCAGCTTCGGTAAAGAAGCTGTTGGTCAGGACTGCTCCGCGTTCACAGCCGTAGTATGCCAGCCCTCCGACGACCTCCTGCACAGGTGCATTGTCAAGCTTGCGCGAGTAGCATTTGCACTGAATAGCATAGTCCTCGCCGTTGAACCTCGCTAGTATATCAACGCCGTAGTCGCGTGTTGACTGCGTTATTTCAACATTTGTAAAGCCGTTTGCTTTTAAGATCTCCGCGCAGGCGATCTCAAATTCACGTCCGTTCATAGCGTCAAGCTCGTTCATGCTGTATTTTTTCCTGCGGCCGAGTGAGAAATTCATCAGCAGCATCAAAACAGATAATGCCAAAAAGAATACCAAACGGGCAAATGGGTGACCGTAAAAGGGAAGAAAGGCGCGCGAAATCAGTATCACTCCCAGCGCGACTCCGACGCTGCCGAGGACAATGACCAGCTTTTCCGCAAAAAACTCAGGCTTGAAGATCCGTCCGATAATAGTATAGATCGCCCGAACGGCACACAGCACAAACAGCAGCATAAAAAAATTCGCATAAGCTTCCATGGATCGGACCTCCTTTAATGTAAGTATAGCACATATATCGGGAAAAGTCTATAAACGATCTGCGGCATTGCTCTTGCAGAGATAAAAATTGTACATCAAAAATAATGTTGACAAATGTCACCAGCCGTGATATAATACCCTTTGGCAGTTCGTAACCATCCTGCCGTGCGGAACATAAAACCGCAAAATCAAAACTAAGGGCTTGCGGGCGTACTGCGCCCGTTGTTTGGACGCCTTGGTGCGTCCTTTTTTGTTTTGCGGAAAATTATTATTGGAGGTTGATAAATAATGGTTAACAGTCTTATTCTTGCGATGTCGCTTGTGTTTATATTCGGAGCGGCACTGCTGAGCTATTATCTGTTCGGAAAGCAGGGACTTTTCTGTGTTTCCGCTATAGCAACGGTATTGGCAAACATAGAGGTCGTGCTGATGGTAAAGGCATTCGGTATGGAGCAGACTCTCGGCAACGTTCTTTTTGCCGTAACTTTTCTGGCAACTGACATTCTTTCCGAATGCGAGGGGAAGAAGGATGCTAACCGAGCGGTCTGGATCGGTATTTTCTCAACGCTGTTTTTCCTTGCACTTTCGCAAAGCTGGCTCATGTATACTCCGGCGGAAAGCTCGATCGAGACTTTTGAAGCATTCGGTATAGTCTTTGCCCAGACGCCGAGAGTTGTTGTTGCGTCATTGGCAGTCTATGTTATCAGCCAGTTTTTTGATGTGTGGATATACCACAAGTGGTGGGAATTGACCGAAAAGAAAACAGGCGACAGAAGGCGTTTTCTGTGGCTTCGCAATAACGGTTCAACTCTGATAAGCCAGATGCTCAACGCATTCCTGTTTACCTTCTTCGCTTTCGCAGGTACATATGATTTCGCGACTCTTATCTCGATTTTCATGTCAAGCTATGTTATCTATATAGTAACGAGCCTGCTCGATACCCCCGTTATCTATCTTGCGCGTCATATTCACGAAAAGCGTCAGACTTCGCAGCCGTCGGCGCAGTGATAGGATGAGAGTTTAGTAAAATGAAAACCCCGTCGCTGAGCAAACGACGGGGTTGCTGTTTATAAAGTGTACCTTGCGGAAAATCCGATTTATCAGGCCTTGTTTACGCTGCCGAACAGCTCCATCTTTTCCTTGACCTTGGCCTTGATAGCTTCAACTCCGGGAGCGAGCAGCTTTCTCGGGTCAAAGCCCTTGCCCTGAAGATCCTTGCCGGCTTCGATGTAAGCTCTTGTTGCCTCCTGGAATACAAGCTGGCATTCCGTATTAACGTTGATCTTGGCAACGCCGAGAGAGATAGCCTTAGCGATCATATCGTCAGGAATACCTGTACCGCCATGAAGCACCAACGGCATATCGCCGGTCTTCTGCTGGATCTTGTCCAATACGTCAAACTGAAGGCCTGCCCAGTTCTCAGGATATTTTCCGTGGATATTGCCAATGCCCGCTGCAAGGAAGTCGATGCCAAGATCTGCTATTCTCTTACACTCGTCAGGATCTGCACACTCACCCATACCTACAACGCCGTCTTCCTCACCGCCGATAGAACCAACTTCCGCCTCAATGGAAATACCTCTCTTATGAGCTTCCTCAACCAGCTCTTTGGTCTTTGCTACATTCTCATCAATTGCGTAATGGGAACCGTCAAACATAATAGAAGGAAAACCTGCATCCATACATTTATAACAGTGATCGTAAGAACCGTGGTCAAGATGAACCGCTACGGGAACTGTAATATTCTGATCCTTGATCAGACCGTTTACCATACCCATAACTACGTCATAACCGCCCATATACTTGCCTGCGCCCTCAGATACGCCAAGGATAACCGGTGAATTGCACTCCTGCGCTGTTGCCAGAATTGCCTTTGTCCATTCAAGATTGTTGATGTTGAACTGACCTACTGCATAGTGGCCTGCTTTTGCTTTTTTGAGCATCTCTGTTGCTGATACTAATGCCATTGCTTTCTACCTCCATAAATATTATTTAAATCATGTTAATCTATATCACTAAGAATATTATTAAGATGTAAGCCGCCAAGAAGATCAATATGACAACAAACAACTTTGATCAAAAAATATTAATATTATTCTCAGTATATATATTTTTACATGATTTATCTCGCATTTGTAATCATAACATATTTTTCCAATTAATAAAAGACTAACTATATAAAATTTTACTTCTGTTTAACTATGTAAAATTTTACTCCTGCAATAAATAATTCTCAATTTCTTTCATGGCATCCTCTTCATCGCTGCCTTCCGTATAAACTGTCACTTCTCCGTCTTTACGCACGCCGATATTCATCATTCCCATAATGCTTTTGGCATTGACCTTCTTATCGTCCGATTCCAGATAGATTTTACTTTCAAATTTGCATGCATGCTGCACCAATACAGCGATCACGCCCGCGTCCAAACCGTCTTTTTTTTGTACGGTTATCTTCTTTTCCAACATATCTGCCTCCTCTTTGTTTTTCCTTATATTAGATATTTGCAAAACTCTCAATAACAGAAATCTTATTGCGCATCATTGACAAATTCATAACAATGAATTGTAGTTGGCACACAATAGAGAAAATTTTGTCAGAGTTTTGTAATTGCCTATTTCCTTAATTCTTCAGCCATCTCCGTAAGTTTTCTGAGCCTGTGGTTGACACCGGACTTTCCGACCGGCGGATCCAGATACTCCCCTAATTCCTTTAAGGACGCGTCCTCATGCTCCAGACGCACTTGTGCCATTTCCTTAAGATGCTCCGGAAGACGGTTAAGTCCATAATGATCGCGAAGATAGATGATATCTTCCATCTGACGGCTGGCCGCATGGATCGTTTTGGAAATATTAGCTGTTTCACAGTTGACCCTTCGGTTGACAGAGCTTCTCACTTCTTTTACGATCCTGAGATTTTCCAGATTCATCAGGGAAATATGCGCTCCCATAATATTCAACAGATCAACGATCGCTTCGCCTTCTTTGATATAAACCACAAAATGATGCTTTCGCTCCGTAATCTTCGCCTCGATGCGGAATGTTCCAATCATATCTACAATCTGCTGCGCCTGCATCCTGCTGCTGCATACAAATTCCATATGATAGCTTTTCGCCGGATTGCTCATGGAACCAAGGCATAAAAAATTTCCTCTGAGGAACGCTCTCCTGCAACAGTCATTCTTCAACAAAAGAGCGGAAACTTTCTTATCTTTTATTTCAGAAAAGCGGATGGACTGCAGCACTTTTCTGATCTCATCTTCCATCGTCAGCGTGATACGATAAATATGCTCCGCTTTATTTTTCATGTCTTTGGCTGTCGTATCCTCTATAACCGAATCTATATTATACGTTTTTTCCAATAATGTAAAGACTTTTCTCAGAACCGCCTCTTTTTCCGATTGCCATGAAAAATATCTTCCCTCTGGGTCTTCCTGTCCAAAATTAACCGTATATGCCGCCATTTCGGCAATCCGGCAATGTCTGGATGCGCTGATATGCTTTTCGATTTCCTCCTTCACGTTCTGGGAAAATGACATATGACCACCATATCTTTCCAGTATATTTTACGAATCGGCTCCTACTGTAAATAAATCATAATTATTTTTCACTTTGATCTCTATGGGCAACCGTCATACCATATTTTCTTTTATCTTTCATCCTGCGGTAAAGTTCATTGGCCAATTNNTACGCTCCTGTGTTTTCCGCCGGTACAGCCGATGCCGATCACAAGCTGGTGCTTCCCCTCTTTGACATAGTTGGGAAGCAGAAAAGAAAGCATATTGCACAGTCTGTCCAAAAACTCACCGGCTTCCGGATAACTCATAACATAATCCTGCACCGGCTTATCATTTCCAGTCAGATGTTTCAGTTCGTCGATATAAAACGGATTCGGCAGAAACCTTACGTCAAATACCATATCCGCGTCCGCCGGTATTCCATACTTAAATCCAAATGAAACAATCCTGATCATAAGATTATTATATTCTTCATTTAAGACAAATATTTTATCTAATTCTTCTTTCAGTTCCCTTGTCAACAGATTGGACGTATCAAATACGTAATCCGCCTTTTTCTTGACATTCTTTAATATTTTACGTTCTTTTTTTATGCCGTCCTCCAGCGATCCCGCATTTACTTCCTGATGGGACGTGCCGTCATCTATCTGCGGTACGGCAGACGCCGCGGCTGTCATGGCAAGTGGATGTATGCGCCGGCTCTCTTTATAACGTTTGATCAGTACGGCATCCGAAGCGTCCATAAATAACAGCTCATAAGAATACCCGTTTTCCTTCATCCTGTTAAGGATATCTTCCGCTTCCTTAAAATTCTGATCGGCACGCACATCCAATCCCAAAGCAAGTTTGGAGATTTCGCTGTTTGGCGTTACAATCAGTTCAAAAAATTTTTCCAATAGCGGCACAGGAAGATTATCCACACAGTAAAATCCAATATCTTCCAACATCTTCAGGGCAGTACGTTTCCCGCCGCCGCTCATTCCTGTCACGATCACAAACCGCATATACTCTCCTCCGTATCTATCCCTTTCCTATTGTGCAGCATTGCAATGCTGCACAATAATTTTTCTACTGTTAAGAGTTTCACGATTACCTATATCATTTATTTTTCTTTATTAAAATCCCCCAGCATAATTACTTCCGGTTCCAGCGCCACGCCGCTTGACTCCCTGACTTTCCTCTGCACATCCCTTATCAGCCGATAAATATCCGCGGCCGTTGCATTCCCGGTATTGATTACAAATCCGCAATGTTTTTCTGAGACCTGCGCTCCTCCTACACGGTAACCTTTTAGTCCCGCATCCTGAATCAGCTTTCCGGCAAAGTATCCCTCAGGCCGCTTAAACGTACTGCCTGCGCTGGGGTACTCCAAAGGCTGTTTTTCTTTTCTGGCTGACATATTTGCTTCCATCTTCGCCGCAATTTCCTTTTTCTTTCCCGGATAAAGCTTAAACTTTACGGAAAGCACAACGTAAGATTTCTGTTTTAAAATACTGGTCCGGTAGCCAAACGCCATCTCATCACCCTTTAGCGTAACGATCTGCATATCCTCATTCAGCAGCCGGACGGACTCCACGACCTGACACATTTCACCGCCATATGCCCCCGCATTCATAACGACAGCACCGCCCACCGTCCCCGGAATCCCATATGCAAATTCCAGACCTGTCAAACCCATATCCGCCGCTTTCTGCGCCAAATGGGTAAGCGGCACAGCCGCTCCCGCAAGACAGATCACTCCTGCATCCGCCGCAATATGATCTGCTGAGGGCAAAGATTTCTCACACTCTGCCCACTCTATCTTAGAAAATTCTCCGCCAAGCCTGACAATTACTCCTTCATATCCCCAGTCGCTGACCAGAAGATTGCTGCCATTCCCCAGCAAATAAAACGGCATATCATTCTTTTTTAATACGTTCCNNAGCAGGACAGTCAATCTTTCTTCATTCTCTGCATTTACAAAAAAGGAAGCATTTCCGCCTACGCGGAATGTCGTATAACGCGACATGGGAACATCTTTTTGAAAATTTTCTTTTCCTACAATTTCTGTCAATTTCTGAATCAATTCGCTTCCTCACAAATCTTCTATATTATTTATAAATTATTTGATATTATCTGCAATAAGTCACAAATCTTCCAAAATCTTTTCTTTCAAACTGTGATAGATCCAATCCACTGTCTTCAATCAGTTGCTGCATAGTGTCTTCATAACAGATATAAATATTTCCATCATAAACAGAAACGCAGTCTATCTCGTCTGTTTCCATTTGATAAGGATCGTAAGCATACCCATCATAAAAATATCCACCGACGTACATAGAATATACATTATTGATTTGGTGTTTCTCCTGCAGATAAGAAGGCGCCGCAATATCATACTCATATTCCATCAGAACTATCACGTTACCGCCGTCGTATTGTTCGGCAACATATTCCAACATTGCCGTACCATCTTCGCCTTCCTGCACATATCCTTTTAATTCGGTGGAACTAGCCATATAAATTATAAAGATAAATATCCAAATTAAATAAAAACAGGTATCAATATTGGTACTGCATTTATTTTTTCTATTAATATGAAATACATCAACCAACCAAAACATAGCAATAAAAATGGTTGTCGGAAGGAGATAGCGGTATGTCATACCCGTTCTAAAATGTAAAAATAATTGCGAAGCAATAATATAAACAATTAACAGTAATGGAATGGTAAAAGATTTTGCATATTTACATATTAACGCCGTTCCACCTTTCTTATAAATACTTATCATACAGGGAAGCAGTAAAAATAATACGCCAAATAACGACCAGCCTACATACTGTTTCAACCAATAGGACAACGTATAAAACAAATATTTTCCAATTCCACCAATCCCAAGATTGTATTCAATTCCCGTATTCGTATATTCGGTCCCAACTATAAACAAAATAATAGCAATATCAACAAAAAATATAGTAAATATACAACCATAATAAAGCCGGTGCCTGACCAAATGTTTCAAAATTGTTTTCATCAGGGTCTTTTCCCTGATATTTAAAATGTAATCCTCATAATTCAATGCAATCATCGGAAATGCTGGAAGTAATAATAAAAATGACTCTTTTATACCTCCTAAAAATGCGGATACAATAACCAGCATGATCATTCGGGTTTTCGATGGATGTTCTAAGTATCTGAACAATAACAGTAAACATATCATAAAAACTCCAACGGCTAAACCCTCTGGCAATCCTAATGCCCACAAAGCCTGTATTTGCGTACCCCCGCAAAGATATATTACAGGAAATGCCACAGATAACCAAATAGGCAGTTGACACTTACGCATCACTTTATATGATAAAAATATATTGATAAAAGAAATTATGCAATATAAAAAATGCCATAAAAACAAATTATCCTTTAAAATATAAATTTCAGTCAACCTAATCAGATAATAAGCAAACCTAAAACGAATTGTAAGGTCTTCCTTCATAACGGACAAATATGTCTTATAAAATCCTAAATCATTTATCTGTCTCCCAAGTTCATAAATTTGATGGTCATCCATAAAATGATATCCGCATGTTAGCAGACCTGAAAATAGAAAATACCCCCCCCCATATAAATATTACTAAACTTAAAATTATAATATTTTCACACTTATATTTTCTGTAATCTGTTTCTTTATAAGTCAAAATATACATTAAAAAAACAATGCTCAATCCAAAAAAGCAAATATAATATATCATCTTGATCTCCCTCACACTTCCATAATTTTATCTTTTTGTTTTTTAAACAAGAACTAACTTCGCAGCTCCATAGATACCTGCGTCGTTGCCAAGCGTCGCCAGTGCAAACTTAGTTTCCCGGCTTCCGTGGAATACATACTTTTTATACGGTTCCGTCATATAATCCATCAACACATCGCCCGCCTTGGATACGCCGCCGCCGATAACAAAAATATCCGGATTAACCACGCAGGCCACTGCTGCCAGCCCTTTCCCAAGATATTCGCCGAACTGTTTCGCCACTTCCACCNNGTTCATCCCCCGCCTTAACAGCGTCCCATACATCTTTTGCGCTTATTTTCCTGCCACGAAGAACGCTTGCTTTATCATCCTTTTCAAGTCTTCTATTGGCAAGCCTTACAACGCCTGTTGCTGACGCATATTGTTCCAGACATCCTGTCTTGCCGCAGCCGCACACTTCCGTTTCATTCTCCTCTACCAGTATATGTCCGATCTCGCCGCCCGCGCCTTTTGCTCCTGTCAGGATCCTGCCATCTACAATGATTCCGCCGCCGACGCCGGTTCCCAGAGTCACCGCAACCATATTATCATAGCCCTGACCGCCGCCGCGCCACATTTCTCCAAGCGCAGCTACATTGGCATCATTACCCGCTTCTACGCGAATACCATCCAATAACCCGGAAAGTTCTTCTTTAATGGAAAATACACCCCATCCAAGATTAGCAGCCTTATAGACGATCCCGTCGCTGTCAACCGGTCCCGGCACACCGATGCCGACGCCGGCTACATCCTCTTTTGCAAGACCCTTTTCCTGCATCTTTCCTTTAATAGCCTCCGCGATATCCGGCAGAATCATCTTTCCGGAATCTTCCTTTCTTGTAACGATCTCCCACTTTTCTAATACGTTTCCTTCCGGATCAAACAATCCTAATTTTACTGTTGTACCTCCAAGATCTACTCCAAAAATACATCTGCTCATAGTTTTTTGCCCCCTATCCCTTTTCTCTTTCTTTTATCTTTAAATATTTATCTTTAAATATTTACTTTTCTTTATTTATCCTTTATCATTTATCCTCTGCATGAAGCCCCGCCTGCACACGCTTATAAAGCTCTTCTGCCGCGTTATATCCCATCTTTTTCTGACGATGGTTGACTGCTGCGGATTCACAGATAACCGCAAGATTACGTCCCGGACGGATGGGAATATTATGACAAACAACCTTATTACCAAGATATTCCGTATATTGTTCCTCCATGCCAAAACGATCGTAATCCTGATCTTTCGACCACTCGGAAAGCCGGATGACAAGATCGATCTCCTGATCCTCCTTCACACTTGAAACGCCGAACAATGTCTTGACATCAACGATGCCGATACCTCTAATCTCGATAAAATGCTTCGTAATCTCCGGCGCTTTACCAATCAGCGTATCCTCACTTACCTTACGGATTTCCACGACATCATCCGTCACCAGACGGTGTCCGCGCTTGATCAGCTCCAATGCCGCCTCACTTTTACCGATACCGCTCTCGCCGGTAATCAGCACGCCTTCCCCAAATACATCTACCAATACGCCGTGTACCGTAATACAGGGCGCCAGCTTAACATTCAGCCAGCGTATTACTTCCGCCATAAATGCCGAAGTAGCTTTGGAAGTATTCAGCAAAGGCACTCCATATTTCTTTGCGATCTCCATAAAAATCGGATCTGGAACCAGATCGCGGCAAAACACAAAACCCGGCGTAGGATGGTTCAAAAGCTGTTCCAAAATCTCTCTTTTCTTGCTTTCTTCCATTCCCTCCATATAAGTGTATTCAACAAATCCTACAATCTGAAGACGCGTAGATTCATAATTCTCGAAATATCCGGCAATCTGAAGGGCGGGACGGTTAATATCCGGCTGGGAAATCTTAATATTGCTGATATCAATCTCCGGTGTCAGATTGGTCAATTTCATCTTATCGATCAACCTCTGTAAACTGATGTTTGCCATTTGGCTACCCCCTTATCATACTTTTATTCATTTGCTATAACAGCACATTTAACATTTTCGTATATCTTAACATAAAAATTATATAATCACAATGGAATTAGAGTACTTGCGTATGAAAAAAAGCATACACTTTCTCCGCCGCATTACGGGGCAGCGCCGCCTTCTCCATGATCGTTTCTATCTCCGCTTCCTTTAGCTCCTCCAATGATTGAAACGCCTTCATCAGACTCCGTCTTCTTGCCGGTCCGATACCGGGGATATCATCCAGCACCGAATGTACCTGATCCTTCGTCCGCAGGGAACGGTGATATTCGATCGCAAACCTGTGCGCCTCATCCTGGATCCTCGTAATCAGCTTAAATCCTTCGCTGCCGCGGTCAATCGGGATCTCCTGATTATGATAATATAATCCCCTTGTCCGATGATTATCATCCTTGACCATACCGCAGACCGGAATATCCAGATCCAGTTCCTTCAATACCTCCAAAGCGATATTGACCTGTCCCCGTCCGCCATCCATAAGAAGCAGATCGGGAAATCTGTTGAATTTACCGTTATTCTCCTCCAATCCATGTAAAAACCGCCTCGTCAACACCTCTCTCATGCAGGCGTAATCATCCGGTCCCGCGACTGTTTTTATCTTAAATTTACGATAGTCGCTCCGCTTGGGCTTTCCCTTTTCATAAACCACCATGGAACCGACATTTTCAAATCCGCTGATATTGGAGATATCATACGCCTCCATCCGCACGACATTCTCCAGAGACAATAATTCCTGTATCTCTTTTACCGCACCGATCGTCCTGCCTTCTTCACGCTTTATCCGCTCCTTATCCTGACTTAAGACCAATGCGGCATTCTTGGCCGCCAGCTCTACCAGCTTCTCCTTCTGTCCGATCTTAGGCGCGCGAAGATACACCCTGCTTCCTTTCTTCTCACTCAGCCAGTTCTCAATAACCGTCTGCTCCTCCGTCATTTCCGGCAGCATGATCTCTTTTGGGATAAACGGCGTTCCGGCATAAAACTGCTTCAAAAAACTGGTCATGATATCGGAAGCCGCTTCATCCTCCGTATGCGTCATATAAAAATGCTCCCTGCCGACCATCCTTCCGGCGCGGATAAAGAACACCTGCACCACCGCGTCATGTTCATCCCTTGCCAATGCAACGATATCTTTATCTCCCTGCGCGCTGTCTTCAATCTTCTGCTTCTGTGATACATTTAAGACGCTCTCCAGCAGATCCCTGTACTTTATGGCTTCTTCATACTGCATCGCCTCCGACGCTGCCTCCATCTTTTCCCGAAGCTCTCTTTGAATCGGCGCATAATTGCCATTCAGAAAATCCAGCGCCCCTTTTAGCTGCTCCTGATACTGCTCTTCGGAGATCTCCCCGGTACACGCTCCGCTGCACTGCCCAATGTGATAATTCAGGCAGGGCCTTCCCTTGCCACAGTCTTTCGGCAGACTGCGGGTACAGGTGCGCAATCTGTATAATTTATTGATAAGATCGATCGTATCCTTGACCGACGCCGCGCTGGTATAAGGTCCGAAATATCTTGCCTTGTCCTTTTTCATTTCCCTGGAAAAATAAATCCGCGGATATGCTTCATTTACCGTGACCTTGATGTAAGGATATGTCTTATCATCCCGAAGCATCGTATTGTATTTGGGACGGTATTCCTTGATCAGATTATTTTCCAATACCAATGCTTCCAGTTCGGTATCCGTGATGATATATTCAAACCGCTCGATCAGGCTGACCATCTTATCGATCTTTGGGCCCCGTCCAATCTTCTCACGAAAATAAGACCGCACCCTGTTATTTAGGTTCACGGCCTTACCCACATAAATGATCGTATCAAACTGATCGCGCATCAGATATACGCCCGGTCTATCCGGCAGTTTTTTCAATTCCCCGCTGATATCAAATCGCTTTTCTTCATCCATGAATTCCTACCATCATCATTACATAATAATAGCCATTCCTTTTGCTCCTCTTAGCCGCCAAACATTTCGATAAGTTATGAAGACGGCTTGTCATCTTCCGGTTGAAATCGTCTGTTTTTCAACATAGAAGCATATTTCTTTTCCGATTCGCTCATGCTCTCCGCGCCTTGCTCCGCTGACTCATCCGTATCGACGGAGCCTCTACCTGCTGATTCTTTTGCATCATGGGAGCTTTTATCCGCTGTCTCATCCGTATCGCAGAATCCTCTGAGCATTGACTCTTTTGCATCATTAGAGCTTTTATCCGCTGTCTCATTCGTATCGCAGAATCCTCTGAGCATTGACTCACTTGCGTCATTGGAGCTTTTCCCCGATGCTTCACCGCTTTCCGGGTCTTCTGCTGCGCTTTTTTTCTGAGATAGAAAGCTACTGTCCGTTTTATCTCCCACAGCAATATCTAACTTAGTTCCTATCGTCGATTGGTTCTCCGCGCTTCCTGTATTAACAGGCATCTGCAGCAATCCTCCGTTCTGCATGGATGACATCCCTGCCCCAAGCATTGAGAAATTCCTGTTAGGTGTATCCGCTCCGCTGCCTGATCCTACCTGTATATTCTCTGTTGCTGTCCGGGTATCTCCCTCAGAAGCTTCCCTGTCTTTTCTCAGCTTCTTGAGACTTTCTTCTCCTTTATCCTTCTTCGGCATGGGGATTCCCTTTTCGCGGCAGAAGATCTCCATAAATTCATGTCCGGTGATCGTCTCTTTCTTGATCAGGTAATCAGCAATCTTATCCATAATCTGACGATTCTCCTTCAGAAGCTTCTTTGCCTCTTTATAGCTTTCTTTTAAGATCTTCATAACTTCTTCATCGATTGCAGCCGCCGTTTCATCCGCACAGTTGAGCGCAGCACGATGATCAAGATACTGACTTTCCACCGTTTCCAAACCGATCAGCCCAAACCGCTTGCTCATACCAAACCTTGTCACCATCGCCCTGGCAATCTTAGTCGCCTTTTCAATATCGTTTGACGCGCCGGTAGTTACCGTATCAAATACAATGCTTTCCGCCGCGCGTCCGCCAAATAAGCTGACCAGCTCTGCTCGCAGTTCTTTTTCCGTCTGGGTAAACTTTTCCTCCTCCGGATAACTCAGCACATATCCCAATGTTCCCATCGTTCTTGGCACGATCGTGATCTTCTGCACCGGCTCGGAATTTTTCTGCAATGCGGAAATCAGCGCATGGCCTACCTCATGATAGGAAACAATCTTTCTTTCTTCCTTACTCATAATGCGGTCTTTCTTTTCCTTGCCNNGGGATCAGCGCATGACCAACTTCATGATAGCTGACGATCTTACGTTCTTTCTCCGACAGGATGCGGTCTTTCTTTTCCTTACCCATGCTGACAAGCTCAACAGCATTTAACAGATCCTGCTGATTGACATATTCCCGTTTATTCTTTACGGCAAGGAT
>DLOQ01000183.1:1655-3189 GCA_002479655.1 Lachnospiraceae bacterium UBA7480 | reverse complement strand
ACATTCTTCGCATGAACCTTTAGGATCTCCACGCGTCCTTTAAGATCCGGTTCTTCCACGATGATACGCCGGTCAAACCGTCCCGGTCTGAGCAATGCCTTATCCAATATCTCCGGACGGTTGGTTGCCGCCAAGATGATAATACCCTTCTTTCCGTCAAATCCATCCATTTCGGAAAGCAGCTGATTCAACGTCTGTTCCCGTTCTTCATTACCGCCGCCATACTTAGAGTCCCTGCTTCGTCCGATGGCATCGATCTCATCAATAAATATGATACACGGCGCATTTCTCTCCGCTTCCTTAAAAAGATCACGGACACGGGACGCGCCCACGCCAACATACAGCTCTACAAAATCAGAGCCGGCAAGAGAAAAGAACGGAACCTTTGCCTCTCCTGCCACGGCCTTTGCCAGCAGCGTCTTACCGGTTCCCGGAGGACCCACAAGCAGCGCTCCTTTCGGAAGCTTCGCGCCAATTTTGCTGTATTTCTCCGGATTATGCAGAAAATCCACTACCTCCACCAGGGATTCCTTTGCTTCATCCTCACCGGCGACATCCACAAAAGTCACTCCCGTTTCTTTTTCCCCATAAATCTTGGCATTGCTTCTTCCTACGCCAAAGCCCATACCACCGCTCTTCGTCATCTTGCGGAATAAAAAGCTGAGCAATACGCACATTAGAACGATCGGTGCCACATAAGTCAGCAAAAAGGAAATCCATATACTGCTTCCATCATCTACCTCGCTTTGTACCGTAATATTATGCTCCAGCAGCCTTCCCGTGATTTCCGTCAGATTTTCCGCGATTCCTGTATAATATACCTTTGTAGACTCCTGCCCTCCCCCTGTCACGGAAGGCTCAATCAACAGGCGGTCGCCTGCAATCGTCACCTTACTGATCGTCCCGCTCTCTACCATCTCGACAAATTCATTATAGCTGATCTCTTCCGAGGTCTCTCCGCTGGTAGCGCGCAGAAAATAGCTGATCGCAAGCAGCATAACCCCCATAACAATGATAAAAATAATAGGATTAGGGCGTTCTGGTCCCCTGCTGCCATTATTATTGCCGTTATTATCTCCGTTTCCACCATTGCCGGACTGATGATTGCCCTGATGGTCGGGATTTTCATTGTATTCATTCTTCATTCTATGATCAATATTTCCTTTCCCATAATTCCGATCTTTCATATTCTGCCTCCATGCTGCGACTGTTTTCAGACACAGCTAATAACTACTTCATTATATAGAGATGTAACGTTTTTCGCAAGTCATATGTTGTTAAATCTATGTGAATTCCCTCTATAATCCGCGTTTAATCAGTTTTGTATATTCATAATTTGTCGTTTTTACATATTTTTTCTTATTTTACCATTTTTAATTTGTATAATTACTGCTTGAAATCTTTTCTCTTCAATATATATTATAAATTACTAGGTAATTGCGAAACTCTCACAATTACAAAAGGTACCTTTAAAAAAATTATATGGCAAGCTGCTCAAATAATAGTCTGTGCATGTGCATTGGAAGGAAATTAG
>DLOQ01000183.1:0-1600 GCA_002479655.1 Lachnospiraceae bacterium UBA7480 | reverse complement strand
TTTGCGTCCATCTTCCACGACATAAATCAGGAATGTTTAGAATTTCTTATTTCCGTACAGCGGCACATGCACAGATTATTATTGAGCAGTTGGTCATATAGCCTCCATAGAATTTTGACTGAAATAAGGATAAAATACAGCCAATGAAAAATTTATTTTCACCCAAAAATATGACACAGGGCAACATTATGCAGCTTATGTTGTCGTTTGGATTTCCTATTTTATTAGGCAATCTGTTCCAGCAGTTTTACAATTTTGCGGATCTTATCATTGTCAGCCGCAATATCGGCGTGGATGCGCTGGAAGGTGTCGGCGCTACCGCTTCCCTTTCTGAATTGATCATTGTCTTTATCAATGGACTGACCAATGGATTTTCCATAATCATAGCACAGTTTTTTGGCGCCGGTAATGAAAAAGATGTCCGTCGCTCTGTTGCTGCCACCATTACCCTGTCCGTCATTTCTACCATTGTCCTGACTGCTTTCAGCCTGTTTTTTATCCGGGATATTCTGGTACTTCTTCATACGCCGGATACGGTGATAGATAATGCATATGATTACATCAGTATCCTTCTGATGGGATTGATCTTTACAATGGCATACAATATGTGCGCCAATATCCTAAGAGCGATCGGTAACAGCACGGTTCCATTGATCTTTCTAATTATTTCGACCATCCTGAATATCGGTATGGATCTTTTCTTTGTCGTAGTGATTCCGCTCGGCATCCGCGGCGCTGCTCTGGCAACCATACTGGCACAGTGTATTTCCGCAATTTTATGCTTTATTTATATTATGAAGAAATGTCCCGAAATTCATTTATCCAAAAAGGATTTTTCTTTTGACAGAAATTTACTTGGAAAAATGTTGTCAACCGGTCTTTCCATGGCAATGATGCTTGCCATCGTCGTTTTAGGATCCGTCATTTTGCAAAGCGGCATCAACGACCTTGGAGAAGAAACCATCGCGGCGCATATTTCCGCCAGAAAAGTAATCTCCCTGTTTATGATGCCGATCGCCGTCACCGGAGCTGCCTGCGCCACCTTTACCAGCCAGAATTACGGCGCCGGTAATATGAACCGGGTATTTGAAGGCGTAAAAAAAGGAATGTTTTTAGGTATCCTGTGGTGCACCATTTCCATGCTGCTGTTATTTCCCTTCACAGAGCAGTTTGTACGTTTGATTATTGATAAAGAAGATGCCGCTAATCTTTTTCTGATCGAAACGGCTACCCAATATGTACGGATCAGTGTTCCCTGTTTTTATGTGCTGGTTCCTCTCATCGTATTACGTAATATCCTTCAGGGTATGGGTCGGCGTATCGTACCGATCATCGTCAGCATAACAGAACTTTTAGGCAAGATCATCGCCATCCGTCTGCTGGTTCCGTGGCTCGGATACTTAGGAGTCTGTATTACGGAACCGATCATCTGGACTTTTGACGGGGCATTTGTGCTGATCGTTTATCTCATAATTAGCAATAAAACATTTTCCTGATCTTCTATCAAAAATTACTGGAAACTTACAGCTGATAATGTTATATTAAAAGAATATTATAAGGCTTTAAAAAATTAAAAAGGAGCCTCCATAGAATTTTGACT
>DLOQ01000005.1 GCA_002479655.1 Lachnospiraceae bacterium UBA7480 | reverse complement strand
CTTCCGCATATGCAGGATTTAGTATTATGGATATTTCCAATACGATGATGATGGATGAAAATGAAAATACCGATCTGGGTGTGGCAGACTATGAGGAAGCATCCGAAACGCAGAAAAATGCGGCCGTCAAGGTGGCTGCAGCGCCGGTGGCTTCTACAAGCGGCATTTACAAGGTCGTTATTGTGACAAAACTGTCAAGGTATGAGAAACTTAGAAAGGCGATGAATGACCTTGGTGTAACGGGTATGACGATGACGCAGGTAATGGGCTGCGGTATCCAGAAGGGCGCCGGTGAGAAGTACAGGGGCGTTGAGATGGATGCTACCCTGCTTCCGAAGGTTAAGATTGAAGTGGTAGTCAGCAAGATCCCTGTAGCGGATGTTATTGAGACGGCAAAGAAAACGCTTTATACCGGTCATATCGGCGACGGCAAAATCTTCGTATATAATGTTGACCAGGTAGTAAAGGTCCGTACCGGCGAGGAAGGCTTTGCGGCGCTGCAGGATGTGGAATAACAAAAAAAATTAAAAATGTTATTGACAAATGAAAAATATGCGGTATAATTCAAAGCATAAAGCAAAGGCGCTTTGAACTAAGTTCAAGGCGTCTTTTCCTTTTTGGCAGGAAGATTCTGGACCCCCTTAAACCATATGATGCCTGCCGGAAGACCTTCAGACGGGATGCGCACCCGCCTGAAGGAATGCTTTAGAAAGAAACTGATTTTCAAAATGGAGAGGAGAAAAAGTTATGACACAGGAAATTCCCAGTTTATATGGCAGTTTGGTATTTAATGATAAAGTGATGCGCAATAAGCTTCCGAAGGATATGTACAAGGCGCTTCGGAAAACTATTGAGAACGGCACCCATCTGGAGCTTGATGTTGCCAATTCCGTTGCAGTAGCGATGAAGGAGTGGGCGGTGGAGAATGGCGCTACTCATTTTACTCATTGGTTCCAGCCGATGACAGGATTTACGGCGGAGAAGCACGACAGCTTTATTATCCCGGTTGGGGAGGGAGAGGTCATCATGGACTTTTCCGGAAAGGAGCTGGTAAAGGGTGAGCCGGATGCATCCAGTTTCCCGTCAGGCGGTCTTCGGGCAACATTTGAGGCAAGAGGATATACCGCATGGGATCCCACGTCTCCGGCATTTATCAAGGATGGGACATTATATATTCCGACGGCGTTTTGTTCCTATGGCGGGCAGGCGCTGGATAAAAAGACGCCGATGCTGCGCTCCATGGAGGCGCTCAGCAATTCTGCCGTCAAGATGTTAAAGCTGCTGGGCAGTGAGAATGTTACCAGAGTTTCTACGACAGTCGGTCCGGAGCAGGAATATTTTCTGGTGGATAAAGCGATGTATCAGATGCGTAAGGATCTGGTATTCTGCGGAAGGACATTATTCGGCGCGCCGTCTCCGAAGGGACAGGAGATGGAGGATCATTATTTTGGGACATTGAAACCCAGAGTAACGGAATATATGCATGATTTGGATATCGAGCTTTGGAAGCTGGGCATCCCTGCTAAGACGAAGCATAATGAGGTGGCACCCGCACAGCATGAACTTGCGCCGGTATTTGACACCTCCAATGTGGCGGTTGACCATAACCAGCTGACAATGGAGATCATGAAAAAGGTGGCTGAGAAACATAACATGGTCTGCCTGCTGCATGAAAAGCCCTTTGCCGGCGTAAACGGCAGCGGCAAGCATAATAACTGGTCCATGATCACAAGCGATGGTGTGAATCTGCTGGATCCGGGTTCCACTCCGGCGCAGAATATCCAGTTTCTGGTATTTTTGATGGCAGTCATCAAGGCAGTGGATGATTACGCTGACCTGATGAGAGTGGCGGCTTCCGGCGCGGGCAATGACCACCGTCTGGGANNGGGAGCAAATGAAGCGCCTCCCGCTATTGTATCGATCTTTTTAGGGGATGAGCTGACCAAGGTGCTGGAATCCATTGAAAATGACACTTATTTTGCCAATCATGAAAAAGTGCAGATGGATATCGGCGCGCATGTCCTGCCCCACTTCTTTAAGGATAATACGGATCGTAACAGGACATCACCCTTTGCCTTTACCGGTAATAAATTTGAGTTCCGTATGCTGGGATCTTCTGCATCCGTATCCGATCCTAATGTGGTGCTGAACACGGCTGTTGCAGAGGCGCTTGACCAGTTCTATCACGAGCTGGAGGGAACAAAGCCTGAAGAGATGGAGCATGCAGTGCATGAGTTGATCAAGCGTGCGGTCAAGAAGCACAAGAAAGTCGTATTTAACGGCAATGGATATACAGACNNGACGAGTGGATCAGGGAAGCAACGCAGGAGCGCGGACTTTACAATTTTGTCTCCACACCTGCATGTCTGCCGCAGCTGCTCGCGGAGAAAAATGTGGAGCTGTTTACAAAGCATCAGGTATTTTCCAAGGAAGAGCTGACATCCAGATATGAGATCAAGCTGGAGAATTACGTTAAGACGCTGGCGATTGAAGCCCGTACCATGGAGGAGATGCTGACCAAAGATCTGCTTCCTTCCATTAGCGAATATACAGGGGAGATCGCATCCAACGCATCCGCGAAGAAGGCATTTATGAGCAGTATTTCCACGGCGGCAGAGGAGGCATTGGTACAGAAGCTGACGGATGCTTATAACGATCTGACGGACGGCGTGGCAGCATTGAAAGAACTGGCAAAGAAAGCGGATGCCGCAGGAGATATGCAGAAGACGGCAGAAGCATATCATGATGAAGTGCTTGCAAAGATGAATGAACTGGCGGCGATTGCCAATACGGCAGAAGCGTTGATCCCTGACGAGTATCTTCCGTATCCGACCTACGATCACTTGTTGTTCTTCTAAAATAAACTTTCCGGGGAGGCGCTGATCAAATCGGCGCTTTCCTGGACATTTTGGTGGGATGCAGACCGGCAATCAGTCCAAGAGGCTGGA
>DLOQ01000107.1:16650-16872 GCA_002479655.1 Lachnospiraceae bacterium UBA7480 | reverse complement strand
TAATTCCCGGCAGGCTGGTGGATCAAAAGCAGGTCGATATAGTCAGTGCCGAGGCGCTCCAGTGTCTTTTCCACAGCATCCTCCTGTTCATAAAAAGACGGCCACAGCTTTGTTTCAAGGAAGATCTCCTCTCTTGGAACGCCGGATTTTTTCATGGCGCGGCCCACCGCTTTCTCATTCATGTAGGCATTTGCAGTATCGATCAGTCGGTAGCCGTCTTTC
>DLOQ01000107.1:9718-16633 GCA_002479655.1 Lachnospiraceae bacterium UBA7480 | reverse complement strand
GATACCCACCAGCGGCATCTGCACGCCATTATTCAGTGTTACATATGCTTGATTACTCATTTTTTATCCTCCTCACCAATTCTTCTTTTCTTTGCTGCTGTCATGCTGTTTTTTCCGTTCCTCCACCATCTTCACAAACCACTCTACCATGTTCGGGTCATAATGAGAGAAAAAGGAACTGGTCGCCGTATCAAGAGCGGCAATCGCTGCCATATCCTCATCAGTCAGCACAAAATCAAACACATCCAGATTCTGGATCATGCGCTCCTTATGGGTGGATTTCGGAAGCACTACCACTCCGCGCTGGATATTCCATCGGAGCATGACCTGTGCAGATGTCTTACCATACTTTTCGCCAATCCCCACCAGTGTTTCATTGGTAAACAGGCCGCCGCGTCCCTCGCCAAAAGGAGCCCATGCCTCAATCTGAACGCCATATTTATCCATCCATTTCTTTGCCTCGGTCTGCTGNNTGGGTTTCCACCTGGTTTACCATCGGACGGATGCGGGCAAAGGATGAAATGTCCACCATACGGTCAGGATAGAAATTGGAAATACCGATAGCACGCAGTTTTCCTTCCCCGTACATATCCTCCAGCGCCCTGTATGCGCCATAGTAGTCGGCAAAAGGCTGGTGCAGCAGCATNNGGCTGATGAAGCAGCATCAGGTCAATGTAGTCGGTCTGGAGCTTCCGCAGGGATTCCTCTACGGACTTCCGGCATTCGTCATAACCGTAATGTTCCACCCACACTTTTGTCGTCAGGAAAATATCCTCACGCTTCAGTCCGGATTTGACGATGGCGGAGCCGACCTGCTCCTCGTTAAAATAACTCTGTGCCGTGTCTATGGAACGATAGCCCACTTCCAGTGCGTCCAGGACACACCTCTCGCATTCATCGGCAGTCACCTGATACACGCCATATCCTAAAATCGGCATTTCCACGCCGTTTGATAATGTTACATATTCCATGCTGATTCCCCCTTAATCCAGTTTCCTATATTCTTCATCCGCCACGGCTTCGCACCATTCCGTCGAACTTTCCTCACCTGGAACTTCTATTGCAAGGTGCTGGAACCATGAATCCTTCGCCGCACCATGCCAATGTTTCACGCCGGCAGGAATGTTCACCACATCGCCGGGATGCAGTTCCCTCGCCGCCTCACCCCATGCCTGATACCAGCCCCGTCCGCTGACGCAGATCAGCATCTGTCCGCCGCCAGATTTCGCATGATGGACATGCCAGTTGTTCCTGCAGGCCGGTTCAAACGTCACATTAAAGACGGGAAGCTGCTGCGTTGATACGGGCGCAAGATAGCTCTGACCAATAAAATACTTGGCAAAAGCATTGTTCTTCTCGCCGATCGGGAAACAGGAAAGCACATGCCCTTCCTCTCCGTCCGTACTCCCGTACACTTCCTCTATCATCGGGAACACGCTCCATGCTTTCGGCCATCCACAGTAAAACGCAAGCTGGGTTGCGATCTCCACAGCTTCTGCCTTGGTGATCCCATGCTCTTTTCCCAATACCAGATGGGATTTTAACTGCGGATAGAGTCCTGCGGAAAACAATGCCGCAATCGTGATCATGCTCCTGTCACGGGCCGAGAGCTGCGCCTCTCTTGACCAGACCTGCCCGAACAGAACATCATCGTTAAGCTCCGCAAATTTGGGGGCAAGATTTCCCAGACGGTCTCTGCCTGCCGTTTGTTTCTTTGCCATAGTCCTCATCCTTTCCTATTCTCATTCAATTTTTGCTCCATCCGAGAAGGCATTGCCGACACGCCCGCCCAGCACAAGATATCCATTGTTCACCGGGTCAAAAGAAATGGGCCGCAGCTTTGCGGGATCGACTGTGCCGTTATCGCCTAAAATTGATTCTTCGGCACTGACATTGACAATTTCGCCAATCACATTGCCGTCTTCGTTAAATTTCACAAGCCTGCACTCCAAAGCCATTGGCAGCTCATTGATGACAGGAGCATCCACGTAAGTGCTCTTTGTTACAGTAAATCCTGCTTTTTTCAGCTTTCCCGGCTCCTTGTTCCCAGACACAATGCCGACATAGTCACAGGCGGCAACATGCTCCTCGTCCGCAAAGCTTAAGGTAAATGCCCCCTTTGCCCTGATGTTCTTTGTAGTCTTGTGGTCTGCGCTGAGACAGAGGACAACCTGATTGGCATCATAAATACCGCCCCATGCAGCGTTCATGGCATCAGCATTTCCGTTCTCGTCATAGGTGCCGATGATCAGCACCGGCAGAGGATACATCCATGTCTTTGCTCCGAAATCTTTTCTCATTTCCTGCATCTCCTTTACATTCAGATACCAGCGTTAAAACGCAGTTCCTATCTTCTATGTTTCCATCCTACCAGAAATATGATTAGATGAGAACTCTCAATAAGTGTTCCAGTTTATACTTTTGGTTTATACCACCGCTTAATATACAAGGGCAGTAAAGGAAAAGGTGACAAGCTTCCATTCTTCTTTTCGCCTTGCATACACCTCGGTCACTGCAAAATGATGTGTCGTGGGTTTCCCATCCAAAAGCAGTCCATAATTGCAGTCTGTGATAACAACAGCAGTGTCCCCGAAAATATCCACCGTCTGCCCATTGAATCTGATCTCGGTCGGCTGAAACGCCCCACTTGTGTAAAACCCAATTTCCTGATCCAATTTACAGGTAATGCCTATATGGACAAAATTGCAATCGGGATCGGCGATTTCCCGCATCCCGGCTTCATCAGCATTTTCCATCGCATTCCAAAACTCCTTTGAGAGCGCTAATACTTTTTCTTCCATCTTCTTAAATCCTCTCTTTCTAATTTCCATCTAAAACTCTATATTTCATGCCCTGTCCGTTCTCTTACTTTTTCAGATACCGCAACCATACACCGTCTCCTTCAAAAGACTTTACTTCTTTTAAGGTGTAGGGAACAGGCGGGCGGGACATACTGCCTGCCTCCTCAAAAATCGACACTGCCGACCTGTTACCGTCAGCAACAGGCGCGATCACAATGCTCAATTCATCAATCAGCCCCTCTGCGGCAAATGACCAGTTCGTCACACCGCCGCCTGCTATCATCAGGCGCTCAATGCCAAACTTTTGTTTTAGCTTATGAAGCAGGAGCGGGCAGTCAAACCTATCTTCTCCGGCGAAAATATAAGAAACCCCTACGCTGCGTAAATAAGCTATATAACCTGCAGATGCTTTTTTCGTCAATGTCTCAATAATGTGTGCCTTCGCCCTGCCCTTCCGCTCTGAATAAGGGCTGTCAAAGACAAGCACGCCATCCGGGTCGAGTGAAACAATATAATTATGCACATCACTGGGCGCTATATAATCTTCCTGCCCAAAATCCTCCACCGCTTCCGGCAGCTTTTCGGCCACGCCGGCTGCATAGCCGCCCAGCATGGTCGTCCGGCCGTACAGCGTGGCATTACAATGAAAGTAATTACGCAGGTCTCCATATTCACGAAGTGCAGGACGGGCCTCCTGTGCTGAGAAGAAATCCCCATCTATTTTTCCATCCAGACTTGTCAGCATATGGCACACAACATACGGTTTTTCCATTTTTAACTCCTTTACATTGTCTGCTTAATTCATTACAGAATCATTGTCATTTGCTTAATGGCCAGTTAACAGCCCAAGTCCCTCTACCCACTTCCGGACATCTTCCTCCGAAACACGGGAACGGAAACGCTCGCCTTCAAGCCAGTCTCCCGTACCGGCAGCTTCCTTCAGCAGCTCACCGCTCTCGCCAATCCCTGAACTGGACGAAGTGCAGAACGGAATCACTGTTTTGCCGGTAAAATCATTTGCAGAAATAAATCCATCCACAGGCCACGCGGCGATGCCCCACCATATGGGATATCCGACAAAGACAATGTCATAATCATCCCAATTTTCAGGGACAGTGCTTTCCAGTTCAACCACGCGCAGCGAAGGGTCATCATGTTCTCTTGAAACACGGCTGTCGCGGTCCGTCCAATCCAGATCACTGCTGGAATAACTTTGGGTGGGTATAAGCTCAAACAGGTCTGCATCTGTGGCAGACGCAATATAACCGGCAACCGCCTCGGTATTGTTGGTAGCGGAATAATATACAACAAGTGTTTTCCCACCTGCGGATTCTTCCTGGAGCGTTCCTTCCGACGTTTCAGAAGATGTTTCCGGCTGGCTTCCAGACGGCTCCACCGGATTTACTGTTGCAGTGCTTCCGCCGCTTTGTGTCTGTGACGACTGCCCCGCATCACCCTGCCCGTTTTCTTTACCACACGCAGCAAGGCTGAGAACAAGCCCAAGACACAATAATATTCTTTTTATTTTTTTCATGATAATCTCCTTCCAAAATGTAGTTGGTTCAAATATCTTTACTCTATGAACCCGGCTGCCCATTCCTTGACTTCTCTTTCAGAGCCGGAAACAGACTTACCTCCTGTAGCTTTTTCGGTCTATTGCATCTGATCTTCCCAAAATGCCACCGCATCGTTTATCCAGCCTTCTGCCGCCGTGCCTGTACCAAGCCCGAATCCATGGCGCAGCCCTTCATAGGCATGAAACTCCGTCCTGATACCCAGTGCGGACATGGCATCAATCCGCCGCTGCATGGTCTGCCAGTTCGCAATGCCGTCATTTGTCCCAACACACACATAGGTGGGCGGGTCATTCTCACTGTACTCACTGTGGCCGGTATACTGCATGACCACGGTTCCTGGCCGGGGCAGATCATCACCGCCGAAGTATGCGGGGCCGTAGGTTCCCAGCTCTGTCGCCATCCTCGCCCCAGCACTTCCTCCCCAGACAGAATAGCAGGAAGTGCCCACCTCCAATTCCTCTGCATGGTCAAAAATAAATGTAACCGCCCGTGCCAGATCCTCTACAGCCGTATCCCAGCCGGGGCGGTAGATTAGGGCAAAGGCATTGTAGCCCATTTTCGATAATTCCAGTGCATGAGGGAAACTGTCATGCATAGCCCCTACATAAGCAAATCCGCCTCCGGCATTACAGACGGCAAATCTCTCTCCGGGACTCCCTTTGAAGAAAAACAGCCCGGTGTTCCTTTTCGCAGGGTCGGCAGCCTTTTCCTCCTCCGTATAAATGTCATAAAATATCGTATCACCCGCCAGAGCATGGTCTCTCATGTAATTACATATCTCCACGGTCTTGTCCGGGTCAATGTTGCTGTACCAGACAAGCGACAGCCCACCCAGCGTACTTCCGCTATAATATCCCTCGTCCACCGGGAAAATCAGCCTCCCATAGTCTCCGAAAGCAGCGTCCGAAAGCACATCTGTTATCTGGGTATCTACAGTATAGTCTCCAACCTTGTCTATCTGCTCCATATCTTCCTCTGCCTTCCAACTCTCCATGGTTACATCTGATTGGGTTCTTTGTTCATCGGTATCAACCGTGTCCGGCGGTGTCCCTGCACAGCCTGAAAGAAGTGCGGCAAGTAAGACGGACGCCATTCCCACTGCAATAATCTTTTTCATATCTCCTCGTTTCTCAGATGGTCTGATATTTTCATTTTCCATGATCTTCATAACAGCCAAACTTACTCTTGCCATCATCTTGTCGAAATTAATTATAAAAAAATCGAGGCTTCAAGAGAAGTCTCGATTAGTGCGGCAGTATATACCATAAGTTATAACTGACCTCATGGGTTACAATATGGCAGGCTGTTCAGCTTACACATACGACCTGCCGGACGGCATCCAAAAATCTTTCCAGCATTTTGCCGGGCTTTGGCGGGCAGAGTATCCCAAAAGAGAGCGCGTATTCCCAATCTACGGGAATCACCTTCATCATCGGGTGGACACAGGACCACTTTTCTATCACCAGCAGGACATCCTTATGCCGCTCACACTGATTGAAAACATCCACATCATAAAAATCAAAATCCACAAGATTGATGGGAAGATGCCTCTCTAAAATCTCGTCCCGTATCCCATCCATGAAACGGCTCCATCCGCGATGGATGATCATCAGGTTCTCACCGTACAGATCCTCCATGGTCAGCCTGTCCTTTCCCGCAAGCGGATGATAGATGGAGACGGCACAGCAGATCGGCTCTCTTGAAATTTCAAATCCGGAACATTTGCGCAGATCCAAGAGGGTCTCGTCAAAAACCCCGGTCACAACATCAATATGCTCTCCGAGATTTTTCAAAATCTCCCTTGCATTTTCCGGTGTATTCTCAAAGGGCACAAGCTGGAAGCTGATATCGGAACAGTGCTGGTGGATCTGCGGCCACAAGTCAGTCAGGAGCTGTGCCGGGGTCATAGGCGACGTGCCGATGCGGACAACGCTGGTTTCATCCTGCATGGCTGCTTTTGCGCGCGCTGGNNTGCATGACGGCTTTCGCGCGCGCTACCGCTTTGCGGCTATATTCAATCATATATTTTGCGTCTTTGTAAAAGGATTCGCCGGCACGGGTCAAAGCCAGTCCCCGGTGCGTCCGTGTAAACAGTTTGACATCAAACTCCGATTCAAGGGAATTGACCTGCTTTATCATCGCAGTCGGCGTTATGTGGGCTTCTTCCGCCGCCTTATTGAAGCTTCCCGCATCCGCTACCCGAATAAATGTTTCAAGCTGGGGATTGTACATTGCTGCCACCTCCTCCCGTTCTTTTGAGTTTCCGGCGGTCTGACGGTTTTTCCGCATTGCAGGGAATCATCCATGAATGTCCAAAACGCTTTACGCCGTTAATACGTTCTTCTTCACAAAGTTTCTGAATACGCCGTTCAGAAATTTCCCATTTCTTTGCCGCATCCTTCACAGAAATGTATTCAAACATCATGTCATCCTCCTCATACTATTTTATTATATGCGGAGAAACGAATAAACGCAAGCCGTTCATATAGACACTCTCGGAGATTTTTGAAATGGACCAGAAAAAAATCTCGATTTTC
>DLOQ01000107.1:0-9630 GCA_002479655.1 Lachnospiraceae bacterium UBA7480 | reverse complement strand
CAAATTGTGGTACGCAAGCCAAATCGGATAACCCAGAATTATGGTATCATATTCATCCATATTTTCCACACCTCCGGAAATTGCAGGACGCACATCGGGATCATTTTGTTCCTGATCAGCCCGGCCATTGGTATAATATGCCAAGTCAGCCTCCGTATATGGTTCTTCCGGTACAATTTCATAAAGATCTGCTTCTAAAATCTCTGCCACATACTCCGCTACAAGTTCCGTAGTTCCCGTACACGAAAAATATACTACCAATATTTTTGTTTCCTGCGTCGTAATATCTTGTTCTTCTTCCGATTGTATTATTCCCTGTGGATTGTGTAGTTTCCACAGTAGAATTTTCCTCTGAATCTTCCTGTTCAACACGATTCCCGCAAGTAGGCAAAGCAAAAATCATCATAAAAGAAAATAAAACCCCAATGATCCTTCTCATTTCGTCTCCTTCCTTTCGTCTAACGCTTTCATATGCCATCTCCGCATGCTCAATTGATCCGCTGCCAATGGCAAACATCTGCTGAAATTCACAACAACACATCCACCTGAAAATTTATAATGCATCATATATATTCAGTAGTATATCATCATCAGAAACTATTGTCACCAAAGACTTTCTTTCACTCTATTGATAATTTAAAAAATTCGTGGTTTTCTATACATAAAAGTAGCGACGCAAACGCCGCAAGTTTGAGGTGGCTGTAATGTTTAAACGGGATTCTTATTTAAATCGCATGATTCATCATATAGGGCGAGCTTTTACAGAAAGGATATTCCGTTGATGTTGGCGTTGTGACCGGCCGCACCNNACAAATGTACACTATTCATCGCCGGTACGCCTGCCATCCACGGCGTTAATGTGATGCTTATTCTTCTGAAATCGGTTCCTTCGTATCAATACGCAGTATACTTCCATCCACAGCGTCAATGATACATGTATAAGCAGTATGGTCGCTTGAATTGTAAAAATTTACGAAATAAGCCAGATCTCCCTTATGCTCATAATCCGTTTGCTCTGATATATCCAATATAGGCACTGCCACGGAACCGTCCTGATATCTCAATATTTCTTTTCCTTCCGCTCTCTCGCCAAGATCGGACTCCATCTGTCTTGTTGCGATCTCTATCGCTTCCTCTTCACTGATTCCGCCTGCGGCCTGTATCGCTTCCCGCTGCTGTTCTCTCTCTGCCTCCATCTCCGCTCTCGCTTCCTGCGCTGCCGGTGTCTGTGAGACAGCATAGCTCATCTTATGCTGAAAATCAATGATCTCCAGAATCTCCTCATCCGTCATTTCCTGATCCGGCAGTCGGAAAACGCCCGTGGAGCTGATATAGCAGAGCGTTCCTTCCGGCGCGTCTTCCGCATTGTCCACCTGTGCAATGACATTTTCGGGGAATGTCCCCTCCTTATATGCCTGCCAGAGCGCCTGGCTGCGTTCTTTCTCACCAGCGGAATATTCCCTTGAGAAACCGTCCGCAAGACCTGTCGTCTGCTGTCCTTCCTCCCTGCCGGAATCATCCGTTGAATCAGGAGATGCATTCTGAACAGCGTATGCATCCTGCTCCTGCATCATAACGACGATACCCTCAACCTCTTCTGCCGGCATATTCTCCATCCGTTCCCTTACGATATTTGCCACGAATGCCCGTACCGGAAAGCCGATTGCAAGTACGGCCAGTGTGACCGCCGCCGCTGTTGCCGCCATTTTTTTTCTGTATTTCGATTTTCTGCTTCTGTATTTCATCTGTTTCTGAACATTTTTGATGATCTCCTCCTGCATTTCTTCCGAGATATGTATCTGTTCCATTGCTTCTTTTAATTCAAATCCATCCATCTGTTATATGCCTCCTTCCATACTGACCGCATTCCGCATCTCTTCCCTGCCCCGCAGCAGCCTCGTTTTTACCGCGCCTTCCGTGATGCCAAGGATATCCGCTATTTCCTTTATATGATATCCCTCTACATAGTGCAGATAAATGACTGTTTTCTGCTTGACCGGCAACGCGAAAAGTTCTTTTAATGTTTCTTCCTGTTCCGGCGCCACAAGTATGTTTTCTATTTCGTCAATGTCAACCTTTGGGTGCCGGAGCCTAAAGCGTATCATATCACGGCAGATATTGGCAGCCACCCGGATCAGCCATGCCTTTTCGTGCTCCTCATCACGAAATTTCGGCTTCTTCTCCAGATACCGGCAAAAGGTATCCTGAATGGCATCCTGCGCGTCCTGCTCGTTGCATAATATAACGATACAGACTTTGTAGAGCGTATCGCTATATTTTATGACCGCCTCTCTTATGTTCGTCTCGATGTCCATGTGTTTCACCTCCTATGCTTCTAACACGTATCAAGAGGTCAAAAGGTTACATTTGACGCCCACATTGCTGCAAAATAAAAGGAACTGCATTGATCTGCAATTCCCATTTTATCCTTCCCCTTCGCTTATGCAGTCATGACTGCTTATCATGAATTTTAAATTTCAATTTCTTTTCACCCAAACGATCCGCCCATTTTTCAGGGTAAAATTCATAATAGGAAACCTTGTTTTTTCTCCTGTAACATTCCGCCTGCGGAAGATTGCACCACAGTCCTGATGGAATGGAGATCACCAACAGATAAAGAGGTCCGAGAATCAAAGACTGAATCGTATGACCATACTCATGGGCAAGCGTCTTTACATAGTCGCCGTTCTCCGAAAGCTCCGCGGTATCCTCACCCTCGCAGGACTTGCGCATAAAAATAAACATTCCCATCCCAAGGCTTAAATTGTCGGAAGCCCACTCCGTTACAACCGCCCCATGATAAAGAAAATGCGGATTTTTGATATGCCACAGAAAAATCCCAAGACCTATTAAGTTCTGCAGGATCCCCCATGTCCACTGTAGAAAGACATATATCGTTCTGTATAACATTTTACGCCTTTCCCTCCTCATTTAACACGCAAACAGCAATGCCAATTTTCAGAAATCGGACACTGTACGCCTATAAAGCTGTCATCACTGCATCTCTATATTGGCGACCCGCAGATAACGTCTTAAAGGGTATTCACCGTCATGAGCCTCGCCGCAGAAGCTCGCGGACATCGTACCCGCCCTCATGACCCGGTTTACACCGCTGCGCAGTAACAGTTCCGTAAGCCGGCTGCGGCTTTCCCTCTCGCAGATCAAACCCGCCGTCTGCAGATAGCCCTTGGATGAGCGTAAAGACGAAATCATTTCCCTTTCCGGCAGCGCTTTTACAAGACAGTTCCCGTACATATACGAAAGCTCCAAATCTCTGTCGGCAAGCATTGTCAGGCTGCATCCTTTCCCCTGATAAATTCTGCCGTCCGTCGTCCCCGCTCCAATAGCGTTTTCAAGAACGCTGTTATATTTTCGTAAAGTTATCTCCGCAAAAACCCCGATCTCCGTAACCGGATCGGCTGCGGCGGCTTTTTCAAGATAGGGAAGAAACTCCGTGCAGAATCTTTCAAGTTCTTCCATATTGTCCGTATTTATAAAAATAGTCTGACAGGAACTGCAGAGAAGCTGCCGGGTGGAAATAATATGCCCTGCAAGCGCGGACAGCTCCGCTTCCTTATCTTCATATCCCGATATGTATGCAAATCCCAGCTTATGTCCCCACTCGATTATTTTTGCTCCCACCGGCGCAAGGGAACGGACTGCCCTGACTGCCGTATCGCCTCCCCAAACCTCAATTCCGTCGGACATTTCAGCCATCCTGCGCATCGCCTCTATATCCGACGAGGGGGTATCAAAAACATAAATAAAGTTTTTCAGCGCAGGCTCAATGTCAATAAGCTGCCTGAAGATTTCTATTGACAGCCCGTTGTCGGCTTCAGGCAGTTTCAATAGATTGACGTTACCCGTAAGAAGTCCCTCCAGAACGCTGAACGCGGGAAGTCCGTCCGCATTCCCCGCCGCAATGTGAAACAGCGTCCCCATCGGCATATACCGTATTTCGGCGCGTCCGATACCGTACGGCGGAGTAATTTCCGCACACGTTTTAAAATCCGTCCCGAGTTCAGCGGCAACGCGGTATTCAAGATTTTCCCGCTTCATAAACATAGCAGCCGTCTTCACGTATTCTCCGAAATTTTCTCCGGAAAACTCCTTTATCCTATCATCAAATTCACCGGACGCTATCCGCTGCCCAAGCTGATCGGCTGCGGCTATGACCGTCTCCACATCCAAGCTTTCTGACGCAAGAGTACAGTTGATCCTTTCTTCAAGCCGGTCAAGAATATCATTCTGCTTTGATGAATGAAACATTTTTCCTTCCGAAAGTATCATTTCGATCCCTCCAGCTCAGATAGTATTTCGGCGGCTCCCGCCGCGCAGGTCTTGATATCCTTCACGCCCACTCTACCAATGATCTCAAGATATGGGGAACGGATTCCGCAATCGCACCCGCCATCATGGATGACACCTAAGTCATCCGTCATAACGCTAAGGATCGGCGTAGCTTTCACCATCGGCGTAATCAGATTCACAAGTCCGACACTGCCTGCCGGAAGGGGTTGAAGCGTATCGACATCGCGAATGATCACGCGGCTGTAGGCCGGGATATGGAAATGGTGCTTCTTACAGTCGCAGTACAAAATCGGATGTTCCGCCGCGCCGAAAGATTCGACGATATTTTCCTCGTCTATTCCGAGCGTCTTTTTTGCCAGAGCGTAAAATTCCTCTTTCTCCACCCGCTCCTTGTAAAATTGTTTCCAGCCGCCGCCCAGCATTATTTTTGATCTTTTGGGCAGTTTAACGCATAGTCCCCGTTCGTCCATAAGCCGCATTACAAAATAGGTATACGAGGGGAATCCGATCAATCTTACCCCGAATCCGGATCGTTCATATTTTTTTATCGCAGAAATAATTCCCTCAAGGTCTGGGGTATATCTTCCGTCTTTGAATTTCAGGGCAAATGTCCTGCTAAGCGCCGGAGAGAAAAACGTATAACCCAACGCCGTTTTAGTCACCGCGGTTTTGTTTCCCTTATGGGGACGGTAACCCAGAATAATATAATGGGAGGGACGCAGGGTAGTGATCCCGCGCCATTTGAAAATTTTCAGCAGCATGTTAAGACCGTTGAGAAGTCCGCCGAGCTCAAAACCGATCTCGCTGTATTTACCGCTTGTTCCGGAAGACGTGGCGGTAAGGAAAATCCTATTCTTTGGCATGGAATAGATTTTGTGACTTTTGAAAAACAAGGTCGGAATCGGAGGAATTTTCGCTATGTCCTCATAAGTTTTCAGATCGTCCGGCGAAAATTTCATATGGTCAAGGAGCTTTTTATATTCGGGGCAATGATGATAATGAAACCGGCAGTTTTCCCTGACGGCTTTGAGAAAGATTTCCCCGGTATGTTCCGTATCAAACGGATCTTGCACGCCAAAAAGTTTTTTCCTGTACCCCATAAACTTCCCTTTCCTGTCAATAAACGCTGTAGAAAGATATATACGCCGGTCATCAGAATCGGACTGTTTTAGGCGCTTCCGTAAAAGATGAAAAAACAGCAACAGCGTCTTTCATATACAGAACTTCCGTATTATCATCCGCAGCGGAATACATGCCTTTTAAATGCGGATAGGCATCAAGCATATGTTCTTTGGCTTCCATACGGTCATCTCTGACAAGTGAGCACGCAATACGCAGCCATCTTCCATCTGCAAAAGCGCATATCTCAACCTTGGGATTTTGGGCGATCTGTTTCGATACTTCTTTGGATTTACCGGTCTGGATATAAAGCTTTCCCTCAAACAAATCAATCGTACCGAACGGGCGGACTCTTGGCTGGCTGCCTTCTACTGTTGCCAGATAATAAGTACCGCAATTTTTTAAAAATTCATAAACCTCCTGCATGATAAACCCTCCTCTTTTTTTCATATTTTAACATATCTATCCTGCTGATACCAGCGGATCGTTCCTCAAATGTCGGCATTTTAACGAGCATATTTTAACGAGGCTGTATTCATAGACTTCATGCCCTTATCGAATATCCTTATATAACAGGCAATAATCAACCTCAACATTCCCCATTTGTTCTTTTAACCAGTACATAGCATCATCCAATGCTTTATTATAAATGATCGGCGCCAGATGCTCACAAAATAATGATATGAGCTGCTGTTCCTCAATCATCCCGATCTCCTGCCCCCGGACATCCAGATAAAATGCTTTGATTTCAGCGGCAAGCTGTTTCTTCTGCTCATCGCTCAGGCGAATGACCTCATTTAAGCTTCTTCTGTTCATTTTTAACCTCCAATTCGTGGTTTCGCTCCGTAATGTTTCCATCTAATTTTTTTGCCGTTAAAGGCACTTTTATAATATGATCCGAGGCAATTTATACAGCTATCTCATACTTTTCTTTAAGGTGATTCAGCATGCTATACTTGATCATGCCTTCCCTCTGCATTCTTCCAACTACAATTCCCGGTGCTATTCCCTGCTCCTTAGCAAAACGAATAACATTTCCCTCAGAATAATCACGTTCTCTTCTAAAGTGCTCAAAATCATCCGCCAAAATAAGCGTATCTCCCGACCATTGATCAGCGGCTTTCTCATCGTCTTCTGATGTTCCATCAGGCTGACCTACATGACCAAGAACAATATGCGCCAATTCGTGAAACAGACTGAGCCAAAATTTATCAGCATCTTTTCCCCTTGCAGTAAGACCTACCACGATCTTATTTCCATCCAAAAATGTTGCCCCCTGCAGGAATGAGCCCTTTAAATATGGAAGAAATACCAGAACGATCCCACAGTCTGCAAGACACTTTTTGATCTGAGGGCAAAACTCCTTCGGCTTAAGAACAGTCATCTTTCTGATTTCAGGCATAGCAGCAATAAGCCCTTTGATATTAATTGAAGCCGTTCGGATATCACGCGCCTTGATTTTTGCCTCTTGAGCCCAAGCCATAAGAGCAAGATCACTCTTCTCTGTTATTGCTAATCTTCTACAAGCGATCCTTGTAATCTGCTCATTTCCGAGAAGAGAAAGCTCAATCACCTCAAAGTATTTTCTCAAATAAACGACCTTTTCCTTTGCATCTCTGGTTTCCGGAATCCATCCCAATTCTGCCATTTCACTATAAGGAAATCGTTTGACCATTTCAGCATCTGCATCCATTGCATTCTCTGCCTCTGCCTTCACGATTTTCTCTCTATAAATAGCTTCAAGATCATTCCAGAACTTAGCAGGAACGCCTAGAACCATCTCTAATCTTACGGCTGTCTCAGGCGTAAGCTGAACATCCCCGTTGATAAGCCTGCTAATATGTTTTTCAGACATATCCATCCTGGCCGCAAACTCCTTCTGACTCATTCCTCTATCATTCAGCTGTTCTTTTATTGTCGCCCCAGGCGGCGTTGCAATGAAACTGCGACTTTTCACCATAGTGATACCTCCTTGCTTCGACGTCTTGACATTTAATGATAATCGACGATTTCCAGTACATTTGCTATTTGGATTTCGCCACCATTCTTTTCGAATACCAGCCTATACGGATGAATCAGATCCATCGCGTATTGCCTCTCTTTCGCATTTACCTTTGAGGTAAATTCATGTTAGCATGAATATTTCATTTTGTCAATGTTTGAATTTACCTCCAAGGTAAACTCACATCTTTTCACATCTTTTCACTTCTTTATTTAAAACATTCTTAACCTTTTGATTGTTTTACTCTTTACTTTTATATTTTACAATGTCAGTTAGTGAGATGAACTCGATAACTTTACATTACTTTTTATTCGCCAGCTTCTCATACTTCATCTGATACTCTATCAGCCGCGGAATATATTCCGGCGGAGTGCGCCGCCTCGCCTCCCAATCCTCCAATGTACGGACAGGGATTTCTCCTTCCTCTGCACAATAAAAAGACCATGCTCTTCGCATGATCATTAAAACGATTTTTCCAATATGATTATTTCCAGTTGTGAGATCCATGATCCCATATCGCCGTATACTCCGTATTACTGCTGATACTTTCAATTATCGGAATCAGTAACAGCTTCAACAGTATAATCACATCAACCAGATCTACATTCACAAGTGCCTTCTTCTTTTTCAGGAATGTCTTCCACCGGCTCTGATGAATCCCGCTTGCTATAAAGTCATCCGTAAAAGCGAATATATCATCAAATCCGGTTCCTCTATGCTCAAAGGTCTCTCTTATTGCTTCCTTCAGTTCTGTTCCATCAAGATCATATCTGTCAGCCAGCATATAAATATCGTAAAAATCTTTATACCTGCTGTTGGCATCTCCCAGAGAAACGATTATCTCGAATTTCTCGGATATTACCGACGAGATGGAATATGTATAGATCTCCGGTGCCTCCATATCAAGCAGGACCGGAAACTCCCTCTTTACCCGGTCCGGATAAACTACGTCGTCAAATCCGATATCTATAGAAACGGGTACTCTGGTTCTGTCCAGATAAGACATAATGGAAACATTCACGCCATGGTATTCCTTAAATTCTGTTATATCCTTTACATCCAGCGTTTCCAAATCATAGCGCAATGCATCGTCGCACTCAATGGAGAATATACTTTCAAATACCTTCTTCATATCCGCCACATTGTTCGGCATGTTCTTTGCCTGAAGATCAATGTCTCTTGTAGCTCTTGCAAATTCTCCTTCAAAGAGTGCATACAGGAAAATACCACCCTTCAATGTAAATCGCTCCACATATTCTGACACCGACAATCTGTATACGGTCCTCTCCAACCCATACGCCGTCAATATCTCCTGAAATGTCTTCCCGCTTGTAACTGCCTGATTCTTCAATCTATCCTTTACTGATATCGCACTTATCATACGAGCACCTCCAGATATCCCCTCATCGCCTTATCACATTTCATCAGCTCTGCATATTTCAAAAGCCGGTTGAGATTCCGATCCTTCCGCTGTAGATAGGTCACAAGGATTTCTTTCATTTCTTCAATCCCGACCTTTTCTCTGTAAAAAACGATATCTACGACTGTCTTCTCCATATCATAGATCCGGAATTCATTCCCGCCCTCTTTGACCGTAGTAACTCCCAGCTCATGTCTATCATCTGTATAATGATAGACATTCATCTGCGGCCGGGACGGCATAGTGGATACCTTTGCTTTCCTCGGAATGGCAACATCGACTGCATCCGGAATAAATGTCGTCAGATGATAGTACACCGCTGCACTGAGCAGACAGATCACACCCTTCGGTGCGTAAGCCTCTGCATAATAGAAGTCTGATTCCTCTCCACTGTATTCTGCATTTTCGTAATAGCTTTTATTCAGTTTTATAAGCTTCCCTTCATTAACCAGCTTGCTGACTTTATACTGTGAGACGCCCCTGCGCTTAAGCTCCTGCATGGAAAAGATCTTCTGATCTTCCGGAAGAACTATCGCATTTGTCATCTTTTCCACCTCATTCTCTTTTAATTTATTTTCGTCAATTTATTATTTTGCCGAATTTTAATTAAAACATTACAGCCAAATCTGTGTTTTGTCAATAAAATCTTAGCAACACTATAAATCTGTCGTGAAAGACTCCATAAATATGCTGCATGGTTAGATTTGCGGACGAAAATTTCGTCCGCAAATTGTTTTCAAAAAATATCTCCTGATTATAACCGCCTCGAATTGCACAT
>DLOQ01000101.1 GCA_002479655.1 Lachnospiraceae bacterium UBA7480 | reverse complement strand
AGACGGATCTTACAACTTATATAAATATCACCGGCGCGCCGGAAAGCGGAACGCTGGAAAGTCTTACTCCGACGACGGGCAATACTTCCACGCCGAGGATCATTGTGACCGGATTTTCCACTGATCCGGCAGAGGTATATGCTGGAGATACATTTAACCTGACGATCGATGTACAGAATACATCTTCTCAGACGGCGGTTTCCAATATCCAGTTTGATCTGGCAGCGGCGCAGGCGGGAGATGATAAGGACACAACATATGAAGCTTTTCTGCCAACCTCCGGTTCAGCTACCATCTATGTAGATAGGATCGAACCGGGAAAGACGACGCAGATCAGCATCGAGATGACTGCCAGAAGCGATCTTACGCAGAAGCCTTATGTTATCGAAGTGAAGGCCAATTATGAGGATGATATTTTTAACAAATATCAGGCGGAGTCAAATCTCTCGATCCCTGTCAAGCAGAATGCAAGAGTGGATACCGGCGAGGCGGAAGTCCTTCCGGAATCCATTGCCGTAGGCGGCAGCACGAACATTATGTTCAGCGTTTATAATATGGGTAAGACCACATTGTACAATGTGCAGGTTGCCTTTGAGGGAGATACGATTTCCGGCGGCAATACGTTTATCGGTAAGATCGAGCCGGGTGCCACCGGCAACGTGGATGCCATGGTTGACGGCATTGCGCCGACGATGGATGAAGGATATATTACGGCGGTCGTGTCCTATGAGGATGAGTCGGGTAATGTATCCACGCTGGAAAAAGAGATCATGCTTTATGTCTATGAGGAAAATTATGACGCCTTTGGCGATGAAGGATTTTATGACGATCCGATGATGGGGGATTATGGAGATATGGAAGGCGGCGGTCTCTCCATCGGCTGGATCATTGCCATCATAGCCGCAGTTGTGGTTGTGATCGCGGTGATCGTAGTGATCATTATCGTAAAGAAGAAAAAGAAGAAAGCTGATCTGTTAAAGGATCTGGAAGATATTGAATCATTGGATGAATAGAATTAATGGGCTTGGGTGAGATATGAAGATAATAGATTTGCTGCGTATGAGCGGCGGCAGCTTGTTTAAAAGAAAATTTCGGACGATTTTAACGGTGCTGGGTGTTGTGATCGGTACGACGTCCATCATAGTGATGATTTCGCTGGGTATCGGTATGAAGAGCGCCATGCTGGAGGAGATGGAGTCCTATGCCAGCCTGACGACGATTGAAATCTATCAGCCTAACCGATGGGGAGGCTCTGATAGTGGCTCCGATACGGAAGAACTGTTTCTTGATGATGATTTGGTGGAGATGCTGCAGGGGATGGAGCATGTGACGATGGTTTCTCCTAAGTTTGAGATCTGGGCGATCATCCGTATAGGAAATTATGAGGCCAATACCAATATTGTAGGGCTTTCTCCGGAGGCAATGGAGCGTATGGCGATCCCTCTGGCACAGGGAAGCTACCCTCATCCCGGAGAACCGCTTGCCTTTATCTATGGTAATGCGATGCCCCAGTATTTCCGCAATGTTAAGACGGGGACTTATGAATATTGGGACACCGGCACCCTGCCGCCTATCGATCTTTACAATGATACTGCCTATGTGATCTTTGATACGGATCGCTATTATATGGCGGGAAGTCTTGATGAAAACGGACAGATCATTCCGCAGCCGAAAAAATATATGATCAATGCCTGCGGTATGGTGGAGGGCGGCGTCGATGATTGGAATAGCTACAGTTATAACGTATATTGTGATATCGATGCGTTAAAGACGCAGGTACAGCAGGTATTTAAGGGACGCGTGATTCCGGGACAGCCGACGATGAAGTCCGGCAAGCCATACAGGGAGATCTTTTATTCCACGATCAATGTGGAAGTAGACGATATGGACAATGTCGCGGATGTGCAGAGCTTGATCAATTCGATGGGTTATGAAACATATGCGGCATCGGAGTGGATCAGTTCAGAGATGGATCAGATGAATGTCATTCAGGCGGTGCTGGGAGGCATCGGTGCGGTTTCTTTATTTGTCGCGGCGATCGGTATCACCAATACGATGATGATGTCCATCTATGAACGGACGAAGGAGATCGGTATTATGAAGGTGATCGGCTGCAGGATCCGGGATATCCAGACATTGTTTTTGATGGAGGCAGGATTTATCGGATTTATCGGAGGAGTCGTAGGGGTAGGACTCAGCTATGGACTATCGGTCATCATCAACAATCTGGTAGCGCAGAGCGATTTTGGCATTGAACGGATCTCGCGGATTCCGTTGTGGCTGTCGCTGTTATCGATTGTATTTGCCATCGGCATCGGGATGCTTTCCGGTCTGTTCCCGTCCATCCGCGCTATGCGGCTGAGCCCGCTGGCTGCGATCCGGTCGGAATAAGCATATGTAGAACTTTCGCAAAAAAAATTTAAGAAACCACTGGAAAATGATATATTTTATAGTATAATAGAATCAGGATAAAATACATGAGGGGTCTGCGCGAGTTTTATGGAACTTTCGGAAATCGGGAAAATATGCCTGCGGTGTATGAAGCTCAGTGATGATGTCGGGATCTGCCCTCATTGCGGACGCGAAAAAGCGGGACAGCTGACATGGTCGAAAGCGCTTGCACCGGGAACGATATTAAACAATAAAATATTGATTGGCAATATTCTTGGAAAAGGCGGCTATGGTATCACTTATATAGGATACGATATGCTGCTTGAATATCGTGTTGCCGTAAAGGAGTTTTTCCCTGACGAGATGGTTGACCGTGCGGAAGATGGCAAGATGGTTCTTGTCTTGGATGAAGTCAATGGCGAAGAATATCAACGTGAGACGACAGCATATTTAAGGGAAGCAAGGGTATTGGCGGAATTTTCCAAATTTCCGGGTATTGTTGCTATTAAGGATCTGTTTTATGAAAATAATACAGGTTATCTGATCATGGAATTTTTGGAGAACGGCAATCTGCGCAAGTATGTCGATGCGCAGGGCGGATGGCTGGGCGTGAAGGAAGCTTTGGAATTGATGGAGCCGGTCATCAGTGTTCTCGGAAGGCTTCATAAGTCCGGTTTGATCCATAGGGACATCAGCCCTGATAATATCATGATGGATGAAGACGGCAGCATGAAGCTGATTGATTTTGGCGGTTCGAAGAAGGTCGGCGNNAACAATCAGCAGGTATTTCTTGGAAAATGGGGATTTGCTCCGCTGGAGCAGATGCTCAGCAGGCTTTCGGAACAGGGACCGTGGACGGATATCTATGGCATCTGCGCTACGCTTTACTGTATTATGACCAGTGAAGTTCCGCAGGCGTCTTATGAGCGCAATGAAAAGGATGAATTGATCGATATTGCGCAATATAATATTAATATTGATAAAAAAGTTGCAGCCGGCATCATGAAGGGTCTGTCCATGAATGCCAAGGATCGGCAGCAAAGCATAGATGAATTATATAAGGATCTGTATGGCGTTTATCCTGATGAGAAGAACGCTTCCGCTGGCAAGGTTTCGGAAGAAAGGGCGAAGATCCTGATGGACAGGACGGGACGTATCTGGTTCGGCGAGTACCCGATGAATGAGCTCAGTGGCGCGCAACTGGATTCCGATATTGTATATGCGGAATATGATCAGGATCAGATAGCGCTTGTCAACGGAGAAAAATATCTGCGTATGCCGATTTACCGGACGCATACGCAGGAAAAGGATCTGCTCAGCAGCGTGATGAAGCCGAAGCAGGAGCTCACCGGATACCGTTATTTTAAATTTAATCTTCTGCCGTGGAGGATCGTGCAGCAAAGGCAGGACAGGGTGACGTTACAGTCAGAATATATTATTGATTTCCAATCATATGATCATGTTAAGTATCTGAAGATGTCTGATAAAGAAGTTTCCAAGGTGCGGAAAGGCATCTGCTGGGAAAAGAGCAGGATCAGGGAATGGCTAAACAGTGTCTTTGCGCGGCGTGCGTTTAAGGATGCGGAACGGCAGATGCTTCAGGTGACCGGGATCAATACTCCGGTATCGGCGCTTTCTGATAAGATCACTTATGACAAGGTTTATATCCCTTCTATTGAAGAAGTCAGATATGGATTTGATAAGGATCTTTCTTTGCAGCGCGGGATGGCAAGAGAGCGGCGGCCTTTGGATGAAGCGCCATGTTCACAGTATGTTGCTGCTTTGGCGGACGGAATATTTCATCAGAACAGTTATGGTCTGCGTTCGCGGGGACATGTGGATGAGGATGATTCCTATATTTGCCAGGAAGGTTTTGAAGGTCATGCCATGATCAATAATAAGCTGGACGGTTGGATGTTGAATAAATGCATGGGAATCCGTCCGATTATCTGCATCAAAGAGGATGATATTGAGGATATGACATAAGGTGCGTTCGATTCTTAGGCGCATCAGTTACATATAATCAGGGAGTAACAGATGAGTACATATGTATTAAGCGATGTCCATGGACAGTATAATGCATACAAAAAAATATTGGACAAGATACATTTTTCTGAAAATGATTTTTTGTACGTTCTTGGCGATGCGATTGACAGGGGACCGGAAGGCATCCGCCTGATTCAGGATATCATGAATCGGGAGAATGTGGAGCTGTTGTTGGGAAATCATGAGTGTATGCTTCTTAATGCCGTGGAGTATCTTCGTCAAAGAGCGGCTGGTGAAGTGGAGGATGAGGTCTATGATGGCTTTACGCCTTATGAACTTTGGGTGCATCCCTGCAACGGCGGAGAGGGGACATGTTTGGAGCTGTTAAGCATGCCGGAGGAGGAGCAGAAGGCGATTGAGGAGTATCTTAAGAGCTTATATCTGATCAAGAGGATCAAGATCGGAGAGACGTCCTATCATTTATCCCATTCCTATTCTTTACAGAAGCGTTTTGGGAAAGGGGTCAAATATGCCGGAACGCCACAGAAACAGGTGGAGGAGATCGTGTGGGAAAGCATGTTTGATAAGCGGGGGCTTGCCGAAGATTATGTACGGCCATGGGCATATATCAGGGATGTCTATGTTGTAGGACATATCTTTACGCAGAGGCTGGGAGAACTGGATGAAAGCGGTCGCGGACGTATTTATGAAAAGGAAGATTATCAGGGGTATCATGTGATTGATGTTGACTGCGGTATGGCATTGAACAGCAGATCCAGCCAGCTTGGCTGTCTGTGTCTGGACACGGGAGAGAGATACTATGTTCCACTGCTGGAGGATTGACAAGGACTGTATTTTATAGCGTTAAAAATATATTTGATAAACCGGAGGTTTAAAAGCATGGCTGCAACAGAGAAAAGCGTTATTCCCAAGGGAATGATCATTGAGGGTGATGTCGTCATGGATGGCGATCTGGAGCTGGTCGGAGAGGTCAGGGGCAATGTTGCTGCAACCAATCTTGTCGTTACCGGCGCCATCAAAGGCGATCTGGATGTTGACCAAAGGGTGGATATTGAGAAAGGAGCCATGGTCATGGGAAAAATTGCTGCCGGAGAGATCAATGTCGCTTTGGGAGCCGTCTGTGAGATCAATATGGAAAAATCATTTGCAGATCATAGTGCGGCACAGTTTTTTGCCGATTATCTTAATAAACATAAACCATCGACTGCAGATGATGTTTTTTGAAAAAAATACCAAACATAATTTTCTTATGATCACAAATACTATCATCAGGGTAAGCGCAGAAAAGTGTTTATCTTAAAATATATAAAGCAGATAAGTATTTATGGAGGTAAGAAATTATGGCAAGCTCAAAGTCTAACAAGACAACAGTGCCTGAAGCAAAGGCAGCTATGGATCGTTTTAAAACAGAGGTAGCTTCTGAGTTAGGTGTTAACCTTAAGGATGGTTACAACGGCGATATCACTGCTAAAGAAGCAGGAAGCATCGGCGGCGAGATGGTTCGTAGAATGATCAAGAAGCAGGAAGAAATGATGAAGTAAGAATAAGAAAACTGCAGAATTGCATTTTTCGCAGGAACGGCATGACTTTGGTTATGCCGATTTCTGTTGTAATAGATAAGATATTGAAAAAGAATAAAAAATAGGAGCAATCGTTATGAGGAAAAAAATTGCCGTTGTAATCGGAAGACTGCTGCTGGTTATTCTGGTTACGGTCGTTATACTGACTAGTACGCTTTATATCATGTTGAGAAAGTGCTGTAACGGACCTTCTGCCGCTGCCCGCAATTTATTTGTGACGACAATCCTGGAAACGGGACAATTGAAATTTCTGGCGTCATGGGTGTGTACAGATGAAGAGATACTGGAGATCGTGAACAGCAATTCCATGCAGGCAATGAGCGCTGATGTAGATACTTCCATGATCATGGTGGAAACCGCCAAAGAAGACGATCCGGAGGCTGACAGCCGGATGGAAGGCACCCAGACGGAAGATTTTGATGAAAACGGAATCCGCATTGAGGAAATATCGGGACGATCGTTTTATGCAAAGATGATGATCGTTAAAGATCCTTCCCAGGTATGTGTGGGGAGTACATATCCATGGTCGGAGTATGGCAAAGAGCTGGATAAGATCGTGTCAGCTGCGGGAGCTGTTGCCGGGGTAAACGGAGGACTTTATGTGTCCGCGGAAAATAAAGGCGGACGCCCTCTTGGTGTTGTCGTACAGAATGGCAGCATCATACATAACAGTCTTTACGGACTGACCGGCATCTATATGATCGGTTTTAATAATGAGGATATTCTTATGATCAAAGAGCTATCAGGAATGACGGAGCGTGATTTTGAGGATTATGTACAGGAGGCGGGGATCCGTGATGCCGTGGCGTTTCAGGAAGAAAGCTCAGACAAGAACAATCATTTTGTACAGTTGATCATTAATGGCGAAGCAAGAAAGATGGACGGACAGGGCAGTGGCGCCAATCCGCGTACCGTGATTGGACAGAGAGCTGACGGGGCTGTACTTCTGCTTGTCACGGATGGAAGAGGCGCGTCGGGACATCTTGGAGCGACTGCGTCTGATCTGATCGAGATCATGCAGCAGTACGGCGCGGTCAACGCCGCCAATCTTGACGGGGGAAGCTCATCAACCATGGTGTATGACGGCAGGTATGAAACGGCAAGCACGACTTTTTATTATCAAAATTCATCTTGGAAACTTCCGACAGCATTTGTTGTGATGCCGGTTCAATGAAAGGGGAGCATATACCGATGAAAAGAAAAAAGATTTCCGTTTATTGGACCGGACTTGGTATATATACGCTTATTCTGCTGATATTAAGCTGGCGATTTTTAGATTATACCGATAAAGCCTTGATACAGTACGAAGCTTCGCAGCCGGAAGCAGCGATGGAAAGTTATATGGCAGAATTTAAAAATATGCTTGCGGACGGTACATTATGTGAAAAGATAGAAATGCCGGAGATTCCAAATACGTTTGAACCGGAGGATGCCTATAATAATCAGTATGAAGCGCGTCTTGCAGATATCGGCAATTATTCTTTTGACAGGGATGCCGATGGTTATTCGGCACAGGAGCCGGTATATTGTATATATGGTGATGGCGCACCTGTTGCGAAGGTGACACTTTCGGCATCAAATGAGCGCACTATTTTTGGGATTCTTACGATAATGGACTGGGGAGTGAAAACAGTTACGCCTGTTCTGGATACAGAGCTGAAAAGCTATACCTTGCAGATCCCGGATACATACAAAGCCACGGTAAACGGCATCGAACTTAATGACGACGATCTGACGGGAACGATCATAGAGGATCCGGAGTTTGCCAATGTGTCCCTTTATGTAAAAATGCCCTATCAGGTGGAATACGAGGTTTCGGATCTTATCAATGAGCCGGAGATCAAGGTCTTTGACGCGGATGGCAGGGAAGCTGCATTTTCGCTTGATGAAGACGGAAATGTTTATGTATCGGGAACTCAGATCACGCAGATCCCGGAAGACCGGTACAACGACGCCCTTAAGATGGCGCAGGCATGGGATAATTTCCTGACAAGGGATCTGGGCGGTGAAAATAATGGAATGTCGGTGATACAGCAATATCTGATTAGGGATTCTTATTATTGGAATATCGCCGGTGATTACGCGCGGAGTGTGGATATCACCTATATCAGCGAGCATACCTTATCGGGACAGCCATATTCCGATATTGAGATCAGCGATTATATTTCTTATGGAGAGAACTGCTATTCCTGTCATATTTATTTTGAGAAAAATATGATACTGACATCAGGCGCGCGCAGGGTCAATACGATTGATTCCACATTTTATTTTGTGAGGTATGATGATTCTGATGATGGAGTTGATAATCCCCACTGGGCGATTGCCGATATGATCGCGGCTACGGGAAGTGATGATTAAAGCGGCTTTCGGCATTGCCGGATGGAAATAAAGATTTTTTTCGGGAGAAATCAAAATTATGAATAAGAAGAACGCCTATATTGTACTGACGATTACTGTATTTTCAATGATAGTCAGCTTCATAGACGCCGTTGTACACCCTGATTATTTTGTTAAAATACCTATTAAGATACTTTTCTTTTTAGTTCTTCCTGCGGTATTTTTTGTGATCAATAAGGAGGAGCTCAAAGAATTCAAAAAACTGTTCATTTTTAAGAAAAGAGGAATTTTAAAGTCATTACTCCTTGGAATAGCTCTTTACATGGTTATCCTGATGAGCTATTTTTTGACTGAAAATATTATAGATTTTTCCAATGTTACATCAAATTTAACAGAAGGAATGGGGATTGGCGTCGATAACCTTCTTTATGTATCGCTGTATGTATCGCTTATGAATTCTTTTTTGGAGGAATTCTTTTTTAGGGGCTATGGCTTTATCACACTGAAAAAATATACAAACAGAAAATTTGCCTATCTGTTCAGTTCGTCAATATTCGCCATATATCATGTTGGAATGTTGGTTGGAATGTTTGGAATAGGAGCATTATCTTTGCTGCTTTTGGGGCTGATCATAGGAGGATGTATTTTTAATTACCTGAATGAAATAAATGATAACATTTATTCATCATGGTTTGTCCATATGTTTGCTGATTTTGCCATTAACACCGTCGGACTGATCTTATTTGGTGTATTGTAAATGGAAAATTAATGGATGCCTGTCTGGAAATGTAGCTTTCCGCCTTGGGGATTTTTTTGAATAAGGGAGACAAGGCATTATGTCTTGCCGTATAAAAGTTTTTATGTTATTATGAAAATGCAGAGTTATGTGACCGGAAAGGTACGCCTGACCGGAAACAGAAGCTGCTATAGCCACAATTTATATTGTTCATCCCTGAGATTGAAGATACGTTCTGAGATATAAGGCTGCATGGATTCATGGTGATTTAGGCATCCTTTGGGGTGTCTTTCTTTTATGCGCAGGCCCGCATATGGAAGTTTGCTGCTGACGCNNATGCGGGCCGCGCGGCGAGTAACTCGATTGAACTGATTCGTTTCCTTCTATAGAGATGACGTGGGTGGCTGACAGACAGTGAAGGAGTGTATTTTATTTATTTGAAGCGCTTCAGCTGTCTGGCGATTTTAAATTGGGAAAGGAAGGGCGAAAATGATGAAAAAGAGAAAAACAATAGCATTATGGCTGGTGTTGGTGACGGTATGTGCTTTGCTGCTGGCGGCATGCGGCGGCAGAGAGACGACGGGAACGGCAGCAGGAGAGGACACGGCGGTAACGGTACGCGTCGGTTCCCTGAAAGGACCCACTTCTATCGGACTGGTACGGCTGATGGAGGAGAGCGCCAATGGCGAGGCGCAGAATCAATATGCATTTACGATGGAAACGGCAGCGGATACTTTGCTCGGCTTGATGGCGCAGGGGGAACTTGACATTGCCTTGGTTCCGGCAAATGTTGCAAGTGTATTTTACCACAAGACGCAGGGCGGCATTTCGGTCATTGATATCAATACGCTTGGTGTG
>DLOQ01000105.1:13398-13544 GCA_002479655.1 Lachnospiraceae bacterium UBA7480 | reverse complement strand
ACCGACGCTTCTGATCTACAGTCTGCTGGCGTTTCCGCTTTTTGGACGGATATGGTTTACGAGACGGGAAGATTATGAGAAGAAAAATAAGATCCGTATGATGGCGTCATTTGCAATCCCTTATGTGATTGTAGCCATACCGGTGA
>DLOQ01000105.1:12984-13366 GCA_002479655.1 Lachnospiraceae bacterium UBA7480 | reverse complement strand
TGCCCGCAATATACCGTTTTCGCTGGAAAAAATTGCCGCTGCAATATATGGATTTCTGATCATGCTGCCTGATCTGCGTTATAGATTCCCATATTTTGTACAGCCTATTGCATGGATGGAAGATACCAGTCATGTTTTTTTCAGCGGCGATACCTTATTCGGCAGTCTCTTCTTTTTTAATAGTTTTCTGCTTGCGGTCGCAGTGGTATTTGTAAAGAGAAAGGAATTTTGTCAGAAGAGGTTGTTTGCGTTTTCGGCAATACTTTCCGGATTGACTATTTTACTGATGATACTGGATGTGGAGATGACAGGCTGTGTGATCTACCGTTATCAGGCGGATTTTACTTTTGCGCTGTTTATAACGGCATGGATGGGGATACTA
>DLOQ01000105.1:12327-12978 GCA_002479655.1 Lachnospiraceae bacterium UBA7480 | reverse complement strand
CGCAGGATATTGATCGTGGTGGTATTTCTGTCGGTTATCATGAACGCCATGCTCTGGTTCGTGCCTGATTATGCATATTTTGGTCCATATGAAGGGGAATTTTCGTTGCGCAAGGGTAATACGAAACTTTATTATGATCTTTATTATGGCTTTAATTTCTGGTAAGGACAAAAGATCAGAAAAAAATTACATATCGTAATACTGTGCCGTTTCTTTCAGATCCTTCATAAATTTTCCGCCCGCTTTTTCGTATTTGACAAGCACGCCGGCATAGTGCTGCTGCTTGCGTATCAGCTCCGTTTCAAATCTTGTCATGGAGGATTGATAGAACGGATTGTTTCTAAGTCCGTCACGAATGGATTTATTAAACGGAATGTGGCGGACCAAAATATCACGCGCAACTTTGTTCAGACGGTAACTGCCCCGCGCTTCAAATTTGATCCAGTTGATATAATCTCTTACAAATACCTCACGGTAATTATTTTTTACATTCTGCATGACGCTCTTTACTTTCTCTTTTGCATCCGGTGAAAGCTCGCTGTTCTTCTTATAAAATTGCAGATAGTTGCAATATTCCGCAGTCAGCGATTTTTCCCGCAGGTCGTTCCAGCGCATGCCTTCGATCTTTCTGCAGATCTCCCAGTGGAAACG
>DLOQ01000105.1:865-12278 GCA_002479655.1 Lachnospiraceae bacterium UBA7480 | reverse complement strand
CCTGCCACATCATGGATCGTATGCCGACATTGGGCATCAGGATGATGTCGGGCAGAATCTCTTTAACGATCCTGTCATTGGCAATTCCATGATCCTTATCTGAGAATGGAACTTCCCTGTAAAATATGGAATAGTCGATCATCCTGATCTCATTCATGGCATTTTCCAGTTTTTCCGCGGTAACGAGCATCTTGTCAATGGAGTTGATTAGGTCGCTGCCGTTTAAGATCGGGCAGAAAGTCGTGATCCTGCCGTATGTCAGCTTATTGATCATGGAAAACATATTATGGATCTCAAATTCCACACGGAGCCGGGGATTTCTCAGACGCTTCTCCATTTCCTCTTTTGTGATCGATTTTTCCTTATACTGTTCGGCAAGAAAAGCAGGATAATTGGCGTCATATTCATTTTTAGAAGTTTCTTTCTTTCCTTTATAGATCTGTTTCAGCCACTCATAGATCGTATAGACGTGTCTGGAATGGCAGATATCCAGATGGGCGCACAGATCATAAAGTTCTTTGACGCGGTCTTCCCCGACAAAGGAGGTGTCCATGAATCCAAAATTCAAAAACATTTCCAAGATCGGCGTCAGCGTGCTTTCGTCTTCCACTGCCTTAATAAATACCTTATAATATATCTCATAAAAATCAGCAGAGATCTTCTTTCTGAGCGCATAAGTCTCCTTGTCGGTAGATAACAGGTCAGGAAGATTAAAGTATTTTTTGATCCGCGCACTGAGCTCGTCGATTTCCGTATTCTGATAACCGGCATATTCCAGGATGTGGGAAAGGCAGTCCTCGGCAAATACATTCATCTCAATCCGCTTAACTGCGCCATCAGCGGCAAGCGCGTTTTTGCTTTCCCCGCTGTAATCATATTCTTCATATTCCTTGATGCGCCTGCGGATCAGACGGCTGTTGTAGATCTGGAATTTCTCCGCAGCCTGTGTGATCTGGCCAAGCGCCTCCGTAATCGGTTCGATAGGATATTTTTTGGCATACATTTCAACGGAAAGGTCAAAATAGAGCCGATAAAGATCCAGTTCGTTTTCACTGAGCAGGATATCCTTATTGTAGGAAAGATAACTTTCCAGCTCGTTGATACCCAGAGAAAATCTTCGCATCTGCGCGGCAGCCTCCATAATTACGCCCACCGTAAGGCTGTCGTCCTTTTCCATAAGCTGCAGATACTCCTGCATATATTTCCGGACGATGCTGATGCTGTTATTGACTTCCCATTTTTCCGCCTTATGCTGTATCGCCAGCGGTTTAAACAGCTCCATCTTGGAGAAATTCTGAATTTCGATTTTATATTTTCCACAGTAGAGCTTATAATCGTAATATAGATTTTCCACCAGAGAATGAAATTCGTTGGCTTTGTCAGACAGTTCCGTATAAAGCTTCAGCAGATTGTGCCGCTGTATCACGGCGGCGCGCAGAAAGATATTGCGGATCTTCTCCTTGCCGGCAAGCGTCCGCTTGAGACTTTCGGAAGTATCGCAGTTTAAAGCAACCAAAGAAGTGTCTTCGATGGCAATATAATCGCACAGATAGATATCTCTTTCCAGAAAACCAATGATGGAGTTCTTTTCCAGACGGATCTCCGAGAACTCCATTTTTTGTAATACACTGCCCTGCTGGATCAGATACCAGCATTTTACTTTATCATTTTTTCTTGCTATGACCATGTCATGTTCAAATTCTAAGATCTCCATATGCGCTCCTCACGGTCGATACTTACGGATATATGAGTTTTGTTTATTNNAACAATAAACCAAATCACAACGAACAAAAAATTATCGATGAATTTTTTGATTTTCTCTTCCGGCATTGTCTTTAACAGATATCCTTCCGGCTTTAAGGACATAACTTTTTCTACGCTTTCGCGATCCTGTTTTCCGGTGAGGAAAATTACCGGGATATCGGCGGTGGATTCTTCTGAGCGTATCATCTCCAAAGTCTGCCTTCCGTCACAGACGGGCATTTGATAATCGAGCAGGATCAGATCCGGTTTATTGACCACGATACTCTGAATGGCGGATACACTGGAGGCGGCTTCAAGCATAGTATAATCGTCTCCCAGCAATTGGATGATATTTTTCCGCAGAAAATCCGAATCATCAACAATAAGGATCCGTTTCTTCTGTTCCTCCCATTCTTTATTTTCCTTCTCAATATATTGATTTACGATATCCATTGCATTCTGATGGTTGATGGAATCCTCGCTCTCTTCGCTTAAGGAGTCCGCAGTAGTTGCACAAAATGCAAAATATCCTGCTCCCGCATTAAATAACAGACTGCAAGCCGGCTGCGCTTGCTCAAATGAATCAAGAAGCTGCTCGTGAGTCAGCAGATTCTCCTGTTCCAATTCAAAAAATTCCAGAGACAGAAAACTTTCTCTTACCCGTTCTATAAACTGTCTGGTAATATACCGGCTGACATTGATTGCCATAGCGTCTATTTTATAATAATTGATATTGAGTATGCCGCTCATGATCTTCAGCAAAAGCTGTTCTTCATAGACGAGGATGACTTCCCATTTTTGATTTTCCTGTCCCCGGTAGATAAATCGGTAGCAGACAACCTTCCCGAAATCCTGTCCGTCATACTGCTCGCTGATCATTTTTGCCTTCATATGAAAGATTTCCTGGGAAACCTGAAGGATCGTGCGCTCTGTGGCTTCCTGTAAGCCTTCCTTCGGAATAGCTGTCCATTTGCTGTTTGTTTTCCCGCAGATCGCCATATCTTCCGTCTGTGTATGGGAAATTACCCAGCCGATGCACACGCCAAGAAAATGCCCGACGGTCTCCGCGGAAAATCCTGTTTCTTCCAATTCTTTTTCCAGCGCCGGCAATGTCTTATTTTTAAAATTGTCATGCAGACGTTTATGTATATCATATTCTGCATAACCAATTGACTTCATATACTGTTCTTCGCGCTCAAAATGCTCTAAAGAATGATTTTTTAAATATTTAACTGCTTCCCGGCACAGCCATTCATGCTTATCACCCTCCTGGCTGAGACGCAGTAATTTATTGATCGTGGAAAAGAGCAATTTATGATCTCTGTCGATCATATCGATTCCCAGTTTATAGTCGTCATTCCATGCTATCTGCCTCACACCGGTCCTCCTCTGCGTTTTAGCGTGCTGTCTTTTTGTTTCATAACTTTAACTATAACATATTTTCATTAATTTGCATATCTTTAATTCAATTTTGAATTTCAAATTTCTACAAATATTTTTTGTATTTCTCAAAATATATGCTATACTGGAAATAAGCAATTGCATAAAGAATATTAAAAGAAGAGACATATTTAGAGAAAGGGGCAGGCATGGCAGCAAAAAGAGGATTAGGGCAGGGTTTAGACGGACTGATCAAGAATAAACCGGGGACGGCGGCAGCGCCGAAGGAATCCGCAGTAAAAGGCGCCGCGGTTATGATCGATATCAACAAGATAGAGCGGAACAAGGAACAGCCCAGAAAAAAATTTGATGAAGAATCACTGGAGGAGCTTGCGGAATCCATTAAACAGCATGGCGTGCTACAGCCTTTGCTTGTGCAGGATCGGAAGGATCACTATGAGATCATCGCCGGTGAGCGCAGATGGCGGGCATCGAAAAAGGCGGGATTAAAAGAAGTCCCTGTTATTATTAAGAATATGACCGAGCAGGAGATCGTAGAGATCTCGCTGATTGAGAATATCCAGCGTGAAGATCTGGATCCTATTGAGGAGGCATTGGCATTCCGCCGCCTGAAGCAGGAATTTAAGATGACGGATGACGAAGTGGCAAACAAAGTATCTAAGAGCCGCGCCGCAGTGACCAATTCCATGCGTCTGTTGAAGCTTTCCCCGAAGGTACAGCAGATGGTCATGGACGATATGATCACGACCGGACATGCCCGCGCGCTTTTGATGGTCACGGATCCGGACAAGCAGCTTCAGCTTGCGATGGATGTATTTGATAAGAAGCTTTCCGTGCGGGAAGTAGAGAAGTTGGTCAAGAATCTGACAAAACCGGCGAATGAAAAGAAGGGAAAGAAGAAGGAAGACTTAGAACAATATAAAGTTCATTTTGATGAGTATGCCGGACGCCTTGCGGAGAAGCATGGAGTGAAGGTGGCGGTATCGCTGAAGGATAAGAATACCGGTAAGCTGGAGATCGATTTTTACAGCAATGAGGAATTTGAAAAGTTCTATGAGCTTTTGATGAAATCCACAGATTGATATTTGAAAAATAGGTTGAAAAGGGCTGTTGAATCCGGACATTTGGCGAAGAATAACGATTCCGGTAAGAAACACCTGTCTGTTTTAAAATAATGGACAGGTGTTTTTTAACCTTAATAAAGCGACATGGTTCAATCTCGCGCTGATCACGGTATATCTTTCTGATTCTGTCTAATTCCATCTTGGTGTGCCTTCATTTCCATATTTATACATACTGAATTTCTTCTTTGGAAACCGCTGCATGATTTTTTATCCTAAACGCATTCAGCACAGGATTTTCCCTATCCTGCAAAGACAAAATCAGATAATCGGCACCTGAATCATGGGCAAGTCTTTTGTCCTCCTCGGAAGGTCTCGAAGGCGATTCAGGATGTGAGTGCCAGTTTCCAAACATTTCATAGCCTTTCGCCCGTATATCTTTTATGGCTGCCAATTGCTCTTCGGGCTTCATACTGAAATGTTCCCTGCTTGCATCGGCATTCGTAAGAAGATAAACTTCTTTCACTGACTTTATCCCATTTTCTACCACTCCTGCAATAAGTCCACACGCTTCATTTGGCAGTTCCTTTACCGCATGGTCTACCATCTTCTGATAATCGCTCTTTGTTATCCGTAACATATTAATAACCATACTCCTTTTTCATTTATGAAAGCAAAGCGAAGAATCGCTCTGCGATTCTTCTAGCCGAAACAATAGAATTTCTTTGCTGATGTATTTTATCGGCTTAGAAATTCTTTTCGGCTTTCACACTCTGCCTGTTCGTAGTCAACCAGTTCCGTAATCGTTGGATGTTCGCCGCATACCGCACAATTATGAGTATCTTTCGGAAGTTTAATTTTGTGAAACTCCATGGTAAGCGCATCATAGGTCAGAAGGCTTCCTGTCAGAAGTTCCCCTTTACCAATAATATATTTTACCGCTTCCATTGCCTGAAGGCTCCCGATAACACCTCCCATTGCGCCAATGACACCGGCTTGCTTGNNGGTACCGCATCCTTTGGCGGCGGGTTTTTGAATACACAGCGATAACACGGTCCCTGCCCCGGCACATAAGTCATAAGCTGTCCCTTAAAACGTATGATTCCTGCATGGGAGAAAGGCTTCTTCTCCATGACACAGGCATCGTTGATCAGGAATTTCGCAGGGAAATTGTCGGTTCCGTCAAGGATGAAATCATATTCCCTGATCAGGTCTCTGATATTCTCTGATGATACGAAAGTGCGGTATGTATTGACTTTGACATCCGGATTCATCTGGGCAATTGTTTCCGCTGCTGATTTCACTTTCGCTTTTCCTATATCTGCCGTACCGTGAATAATCTGCCTTTGCAGGTTAGACAGATCCACCTCATCTGCATCTGCGATACCAATGGTCCCGACACCTGCCGCTGCCAGATACATTGCCGCAGGCGCTCCAAGACCGCCTGCCCCGATAATCAGGACTTTTGCCTCCAGTAATTTTTTCTGTCCCTTTGCGCCCACTTCCTTCAAAATAATATGGCGTGAGTATCTTTCCAATTGTTCATCTGTCAATGCCATTACATCCACCTCCCATAAAATAAAGGAATTCTACATTATCTCCTTCTTTTAAAACGGTATCTGCCACGTTGTCAGATGCCACAAATTCCTCATTGATAGACACCGTAACATATTCCGGTGTTTCAATTTTTTCCAGTACAATTAACTCAGAAAGCGTCAAGCCTTCCTTTACCTCTTTTTTTTCGCCTGCTACCGTAATCGTCATTTTATAACTCTGCTCCTTTCTCACTTACGACTCTGCGCTATTATGCGCAAACTTTTTGCTCCTTGCATCTGCTTATTTTATGAGTTTAAATACTCATCCAGCCATTCTGTCAGTTCAGCCTTTTTCTGAATACCACTTTTTCTATCCAGCACCTCTCCGTTTCTGAATAAAATCAATGTCGGGGAACTCATAACCTGATACTCTTCCACCAGCTTCTCCTCATAATTGACATTGACTTTATAAACGGAAACCGTTCCCGCATACTCTTCTTCTATCTCGCTGAGTATCGGCGATAGCTTCTTACATGGAATACAACTGTCTGAATAGAAATCAAGCAACACAATCCCTTCCGCCTGCTTTACTCTTTGAGCAAAATCTGCTTCACTGATCCTTTCTGCCATTAGTCTTCATCCTCCACTTTTTTTACATAAAGTGTATAAGTTCCATCTTCATTATCTTCTAATTTTAAAACCTGATGTCCCTCCTCCTTCATGCTTCTTGGAATGTTCTGTACCGGTTCTCCATCATTCATACGGATAGCCAGAACTTCCCCATCCTCCAGATCATCCAAACTGACCTTTGCCTTTACAAAGGTCAAAGGACAGACCTTATCAGTGATATCCACTTCTGCGTCTACTTTAATATTCTCTGCCATAATTTTCCTCCTTCATTTGTTTTACCGCCTGCTCAAAATCTTCCTTCAAATCTTCTATATCCTCAATCCCCACACTGACACGAATCAAATCATCAAAAACGCCTGCATCTTCCCGCTGCTTTTGTGTGCTGTGCAGGCTGATGGTGGAGGCAGGATGTATTACCAATGTCCTTGTATCCCCAATATTTGATAACTGGTATGGCAGTTTCAAAGCATTGAGTAGCCTGAAAGCGTTTTCTTTGGATCCGGTACGGAGCGTAAAAATTGCACCATAACCACCATGAAATTGTTCCTTTGCAATAACATGCCACGGACTTTCCGTCAGTCCGGGATAATTGACTGTAATTTCCGGATAAGATGTCCTAATCCAGGACGAAAGCGCTGCCGCGTTATCACATTCCCTCTGCATACGGAGTCCTAATGTCTCTAGACCAATCTGATTCAGGAATGCGTTCTGGGGCGAAAGACAGGCTCCGGTATTCCGAAACAATCCGCTTCTTAACTTTGCCGTATACGCAAGAGTTCCAAACTTTGCGTATTCTTTCAATCCCGGATACTTTTCAAAATCCCATCTAAACTTTCCCCCATCCGTTAAAATACCGCTGATGGCATTACTGCTTCCATTAATATATTTGGACGAGGAATTGACTACAATGTCCGCGCCAAGCTCAATGGGACGCACCAAATAAGCTGTTGCCGCAGTATTATCAATAATCAACGGCAGACCATGCGCATGTGCTAATTCTGAAAGTTTCCGTATATCCGTTACATCAAGTCCGGGATTTCCGATTGTCTCCGCAAAAATGAGTCTGGTATGTTCGTTAATTGCTGCCTCAAAAGTATCCCAATTGTTATTTTCCACATAAACTGTCTTAATCCCAAATGCTTCAAAGTCTCGGAAAAGATCAATACTGCCTCCATACAGACTGGCGCTTGTCACAATCTCATCTCCGGCTCTTAAAATATTCAAAAATGCATTTGTAAGGGCTGCCATACCGGAAGCACATGCGATGGATGCCTTACCACCCTCTAAAGCTGTTATTCTCGCTTCAAAAGCCTGCACGGTTGGATTTCCAAGTCGTGTGTAAGTAAATCCCGCTGCTTTGTTTCCAAAAATTTTCTCCAATTCTTCTGCTGATGTATGCTCAAAAGCACTCACCTGATAAATCGGCACATGGGTTGCCCCCATTTTATCATCTCTTTTTACACCGCCATGTATCAAAGAAGTATTAAATCTCATTTATGGTTTCCTCTTTCATCAAATAATCTATGGCAGCGGTCGCCGCATTCGCTCCATCGGACACTGCCGTCACTATCTGGCGCAGCCTTTTAGTGCGCACATCTCCTGCGGCAAAAAAACCTGATTTCTCCGTATGTCCTGTCTCATCAGCAATCACATAACCTTGTTCATCCAGCGCAACGAAACCTTGCAGGATATCTGTTTTCGGAACAGAACCAATGGCAGAAAATATACCATCCACCACAAGTTCCCTTCCATCCTGCAGCCGTACCGCACCCACCTTATCTGTACCGGTAATTTCAGCCACCTCCGCATTCAGCACAAGTTTGATGTTTTCCTTTGCCCGCACTTTTTCTTCCGTATTTTTAGCGCCTCGAAATTGTTCCCTGCGATGAATCAAATATACCTTAGTACACACAGCAGATAAATAAAGAGCATCCTCAAGGGCAGTATCCCCGCCTCCGACAACCGCTACTATCTTGTTTTTAAAATATGCACCGTCACAGAGCGCACAGTAAGATACCCCTTTCCCAAAAAACTTTTCTTCGCCCGGTACCTTTAACGGCCGATAAGATGTACCGGCACTATAAATCACTGTCCTTGCCTGTATGCTGCCACCATCCGCAAGATATATCTGCCATCCACCGGCTATCTGCTTAAATGCCTGAACCTCTGCCTCTAAAAAGTTCACTCCAAGTTCTGCTGCATGGGTACGGAATCGCTCACCTAAATCATAACCGCTGATCCCGGATAGTCCCAAATAGTTGTCCACCTGTCTGCTCTGTGCAATTTGGCCGGTTCCTTCATATTCTTTTTCTACCACGAGTACATCCAGATTCGCTCTTTTCCCATAAACTGCTGCGCTAAGACCTGCCGGACCACTTCCAATAATTGTCAAGTCTAACATAATGTATCTTCCTGCTTTTTATTAACTTTTTTCTCAATAAATATCTTTGATTTTACATGCTGTCTAAATCGAGTAAGCCCAAAATTCATCCTGTTCCAGTTCATTTTTCTTTAAGATCGTCTTGTTGTCATATTTAAACTGTAATTCTTGATTTCTGATACTTACTCTTGTTCCTTCTGCAATTGACTTTGTTATAAAAGCATTACTGCCAATCACTGTATTTTTTCCAATCACGGTTTCACCACCGAGAATAGAAGCCCCTGCGTAAATTGTCACATTATCTTCAATTGTAGGATGTCTTTTTAGGCATTTCAGCCTCTGACCGCCTCTTGTGGACAGGGCTCCAAGTGTTACGCCCTGATAAATCTTCACATGTTCTCCTATTATCGTGGATTCTCCAATGACAATCCCCGTTCCGTGGTCAATGAAAAAATACTTTCCGATGGATGCCCCCGGATGGATATCTATACCTGTTATACTATGGGCATACTCTGTCATGATCCTGGGAATCAGAGGAACTGAAAGTAAGTACAATTCATGGGCAATACGACTGACTGTTATTGCAAACATCCCCGGATAGGACAGAATAATCTCATCCTTATAATAAGCGGCAGGATCACCCTCGTAGGCTGCCTGTAGATCCGACTCCAAATACTCCCGTATCTCCGGAAGCTTCTCAAAAAAAGCTACTGTAATGGTTTCTGCTTCCTCACTTATTATCTGTGCTTTTCCTGCTGCCACCTCCGGTCTGAACTCCAATGCAATTGCGATCTGCTTGTTCAATCGGTACATGACATCCTCAATCAGCATGGACAAATGGTTTTCAGCATGATAAATCCTATATGCCTTATCCCGGTAATATCCCGGAAAAATAATCTGAATCAGTTTCTGGACAATATCTATAACAACCTCCTTGTCCGGCTGATGGAATAAATTAATCTTATCAATTGCCCTGTCCGACTGATAATCCTGCAGAATATTTCGGACAATGTCTTCGACCTTACTTTCAATCATATTTCCCATGATTTTTCACCTCCTTTTTCAACCACTCATCAATGCGCAAGGCTTTTCAGTGCTTTTACAAGTGCATCAATGTCTTCTGTGGAGTTATAAAATGCCAATGTAGGTCTTACGACACTTTCTAAACCAAAACTTCTCAGAATCGGTTGTGCGCAGTGATGCCCTGTCCGAACTGCAATTCCATATTGGTTTAAATATTCCCCTACTTTTTCATCGGGCACACCATCCAGAATAAAGGACAGGGCACTCGCTTTATTGGCTGCTGTTCCAATCATATGCAGACCGCTTATTTTGCTTAATTCTTTCGTGGCGTACTGCAGAAGCTCATGCTCGTGGCGGTTGATTGCATCCATCCCAACAGCGGTCAGATACTCCAAAGCCGCTCCCAGCCCTACTGCATCCGCAATACTTGCCGTTCCGGCCTCAAACTTGTTGGGCGCAGGGTTGTAGATTGTCCTTTCAAATGTGACATCCGCTATCATGTTTCCCCCGCCGTGGTAAGGTCTTGCCGCTTCCAAAACTTCTTTTTTTCCATACAGGGCGCCGATTCCTGTGGGCGCAAATATCTTATGTCCGGAAAAGACAAAGAAGTCTGCATCCAATGCACTGACATTGACAGGGATGTGGGCTACCGACTGTGCGCCGTCAATCATGATCCTGACCCCATGCCTATGGGCAATTGCAATTAATTCCGCTACCGGCGTCACGGTTCCAAGGGTATTGGATACATGTGTTGCCGATACGAATTTGGTCCGTCTGGTGAACAACTTTTCATATTCTGACAGAATAATCTGTCCGCTCTTATCTACCGGTGCTACTTTGAGAACTGCCCCTGTCTCCTGGGCAATCAACTGCCAGGGAACAATATTGGCATGATGCTCCATTACAGTGAGGATAATTTCCCCATCTTTAGGAAAGAGAGATCCAAAAGAAGATGCCACAAGATTAATCCCCTCAGTAGTGCCGCGCGTGAATATCACTTCCTCCTCAGAAGAAGCTCCGATATAATCACGCACCCTGCGCCGACATTCCTCCTGAAGCTCCGTGGCTTCTTGCGAAAGGGTATGCACACCTCGGTGCACATTAGCCTTAGTGTCGCAATATCCCGACACGATAGCATCTACCACACAGCGCGGGGTCTCAGAGGTCGCAGTATTGTCAAGATAGATAAGAGGCTTCCCATCTATTTTCCTCTCCAATATCGGAAATTGACTGCGAATATCTTCAATATTGTAATTTATCATTTATAATTTANNTAATTTATCATTTATCATTGCATCCTACAGGACAAGAAGCGCAAGCCGTCTGCTCTCCAGCAAACCTGCGCTCCACCATCAGCTTAAGCCTATCACGCAGAGGTGGAAGAGAAATCCCATCGATTACATCCGACATAAATGCCTGCTTAAGCATAAGCCGTGCCTGATCTTCTGAAATTCCTCGCGTCATCATGTAGAAGAGTTGCTTCTCGTCAAGCTGACCTATAGCTGTGCCATGCGAACACTTCACATCATCGTTATAGATCTCAAGCTGAGGTTTGGAATGCATCACAGCTGTGTCAGATCCCACCAGGTTGCGGTTCGACTGATAAGCTTCTGTCTTCGAAGCTCCTTCTGCTACATAGA
>DLOQ01000105.1:0-809 GCA_002479655.1 Lachnospiraceae bacterium UBA7480 | reverse complement strand
TGAATATGTGTCAAGCCTGCGTGTCTCATCTTCAATGCCCATCCCAAGCATTCTCAAGCGGGCATGTCTTCCTGCAAACTTGGTGAAAAATTCATTGCGTGTGCGCCCATTATAGAGAGTCATTGCATCCAAAAGCACTTCCGACCCCTCATCCTGGCTCATCCATAGCGATGAGAGCCGGGAGGTCTTAAGAGTGCTTTCTTCAAGGTCGTAGTAGTCAAGTCGACTTCCTCTTCCGGCAAATATCTCTACTACTTGAACCGAACAGAAATCTACCGCAGGAGTCTGCGTATGGTCGCAGAAGAGCACTTTGGCCTCTGAGTCTTCTTCCATCACTATCAAGACCCTACGTGCTGACAGCAGTNNTAGTTATTGAAAATGTTCACTATCTGAATCGTAGGTTCAACTTTCACTCCTTTCCTCACGCGCACCACTACCCCATCCTGACACAACAATGTATTGAGCGCTACTGTAGGATTGGAAATATCGGCAAGTTTACCATAGTGCTCTGCTATGAAGTCATGGTTGGTACGGGCATACGAAGCAAGCGACATCACGTCTACACCTTCCGGGAGCATTGAGCGGCAACCCTCTGTCTCTGCAAAAGCATCATTCACTATCAGGAACAGAGAGGTGGTCAGCATAGGTACATCGCAGCGGAATGTCTCGGATGGATTGACTGCAATTTTTACTCTACCTACATTTACGCCGTAATCTGGCGAAAGGATTTTTTCAAAATCTGTATACCGATAGTTTTCATCCTTCTGGCTGGGAAGTCCATTCTCTATCAAGGAGGTTTCCGCATCCTG
>DLOQ01000066.1:29158-29380 GCA_002479655.1 Lachnospiraceae bacterium UBA7480 | reverse complement strand
GAATGCAAAGCGTTTGTTGACTGTATGGGGCGTGGGGTATAAGTTCGTATGAGGGCGTTCAGAAAACTGTTTATCATCGTGATAACTGTGTTTCTTTTGCTGACAGCGGTATTGAACATCGTTCTTCTAAAAGCAATTGATGATGATAACGGCAATTATCGTGTTGAAGCTAAGCGGCTTGCAGATGAGATAACGGAAACAGGAGAGTTTGACCTTGAAAAA
>DLOQ01000066.1:20318-29132 GCA_002479655.1 Lachnospiraceae bacterium UBA7480 | reverse complement strand
CATAGAAGCAGGCGGTACGCTTTACCGTGTCGAGTATACTGTCGGAAACGGACAGCATAGTGTTGCAGTGGTAAATTGTGCATTGGGCGCGCTGTTTCTGCTGACGGCAGGGCTTTTGTATTATATCAAGCGGCATATTATTGTGCCATTTGGCAGGCTGAACGATGTTCCGCATGAGCTTGCAAGAGGCAATCTTGCTGTTCCGATACCGGAGGAAAAAAGCCGTTTCTTCGGAAAATTTACATGGGGTGTGAATCTGCTGCGTGAGAGCATCGAGAACAGTCGTAAAAAAGAAATTACGATGCAGAGAGACAAAAAACTATTGCTGCTCTCCCTTTCCCACGACATCAAAACGCCTTTGTCGGCGATAAAGCTGAATGCAAAGGCGCTTGCCAAGGGATTATACAAGGACGAGGAAAAACGACGTGCCGCTGCCGAGAGCATCAATACCCGTGCAGATGAGATAGAGCGTTTTGTCAGCGAGATCACAAAGGCGGCAGGCGAGGACTTTATGAGCTTTGAGGTCACATTGGGGGAGGCTTTCTTAAGCGCTGTCATCACAAGGATAGATGCGAGATATGCTCCCCAGCTTGCCATGTCGGGAACGGAGCTTGCGATTCAGAAATATGATGACTGCATTCTTTCCTGCGACCCCGACCGCCTTGCAGAGTGCCTGCAAAATCTGATCGAGAATGCAATTAAATACGGTGACGGCAGACGAATTGAGATCAGCTTTGATAAAATGGACGGCTGTGAGCTTATTACGGTATCAAATACAGGCTGTACGCTTGAAGCAAAAGAACTGCCGCAGATATTCGAAAGCTTTCATCGTGGGAATAATGCAGACAAGGTGCAGGGCAACGGGCTTGGACTTTTTATCTGCAAACGGCTGATGTCGCTTATGGGCGGAGAGGTGTATGCGGATATTCGTGATGGACGCTTCTATATAACGCTTGTTGTAAAAATGGCGTAAAGTGACAGATGCATAAGAAAGGTTGGGCATGGCATTGCTATGTCCCATATTTTATGTTGGTAAATGGGGAATGCAGGTGGTATAATCAAACTGGCAGAAGAGAGGACTTGGTGTTTATTTTATGGATGCTTAGAAAGAGGGCTTTAATCCGGTGAAAAAAGAAAAGGTCATAACACAGAGAAGGGAGTTGTTTGTGGATTATGAGATTCCGCTCGGTGAAGATTATAGGGAATTTGTATTGAGGTTTCTTGAGTGAGGTGCAATTATATGGTTTACTTTTCGAACGGACAAATAACTATTCGCAATATGGAGTATGAGGATGCACAAGCAATCACGGATGCTGAAATTGAACAAGGGTGGGATGCGTCCATTGAGAAATATCAGAAAAGATTAGAAGACCAAAGATTGGGAAAAGCGATTTCATTGGTTGCAGAATATTCCGGAAAACCGGTTGGATATATAAATGTTTATCCCGATAATACATGGGGAGCATTTGGGGGAAAAGGTTACCCGGAAATCGTTGATTTTGGTGTTTTAGAAAAATATCGAAAGCAGGGTATTGGTACGATCTTAATGGATATAGCTGAAGAAATCGCTGCGACGTATGCGGACACAGTATATCTTGGTGTTGGACTTCATAGCGGTTATGGAAGCGCCCAGCGAATGTATGTGAAGCGTGGTTATATACCAGACGGTTCCGGTGTTTGGTATCAGGACAAAGTATGCAAGCCGTATGGGGAATGCAAAAATGATGATGATTTGGTTTTGTATCTTTCAAAGAAATTGTTAGGACGGTAGAATACTATGCCAAAGAGCAGGGTTGTCATACTCTGTTTTTGGATAAGAGGATAATACTTGAATCTGTTGTGTTGTTGCAATCATTGAGTAATTAATAATAAGCTAGACTTTATTGAGCTTTTCGAGATTTCGGGAAGCTCTTTTTATATTATAGACGGTTGTTTTAATGTAGTGACTATAAAATGGCTCTTTAATTTAAAAATTCATCTTAATAGCCACTTAAAATTAAATATTTTTTTTGCTATATATTTATATATTTTATCGAATTTTAATCAATAAGCAATATTTTTGGAATTTTTACAGTTTTCCTGTAAAATTTAGAGATAAAAATAAGAATAAAATATTACAAATATATGTTTACAGACTGTAAGTTGTGTGATACCCTTATTTAGACACAAGATATTGAGTTGTTCTATAAATTTTGGTAAGGAGTAAAAATATGAACTTTAATTATAAAAATTTGCTGGAATATCGTGACTGTAATAAATGTGAGAGTAGAGCTATCTGTTTTTTGCGAAGAATACCCTTAAATCATTATCCTGAAAATGTACAGAATTTTGTGATTTTCCGTGCAAAACCAGCCTTTAATTATTGGGATTCAACAAGACAGTGGCATGCAAGTTATCAGGAAATTCAAAGGCAGGTAGTGCAATACTTTGACTCAAATCACTGTGAACTAGTAGGAAATGAAGTTCGTATTCTAACAAATACGGTACAGAGAGAAAGCGATAGACAGAGAATTAGGGAGTTAGTTAAACAGTACTTAGATATGGCGGCTAAAGCTACAGAGGATAAAGATCCGGAATTGTCAATTGTGTTTGATGGAATTGGTTTAATATTGGCTTCTGATTACTTGGAAGCTATTGGTAAAATATTTTCTATGTTTAAAACTATTGAACAAATTAAAATTGACCATACAAAGAATTGCAGCTTGGTATTTTCCTAAAACTATACCCTTAATTCGTGTGAGGAGACTTGTAGGTTCAGATCTTGTGTCTGCGATTGTAATTAATTATTAAAATGCTAAACTATGTGAGGCTTTCCGCAAAATCGGAAAGCCCTTTTTTACGCTTTTGCAACATAAAAAATGTAGATTATACCAATTTTATCATCTTTTATATGTATGCAAAAGTATTCGCAAGATGTTGCGAGAGATTCTTGAAAATAAGGATAATATAAGATATAATATAAAATATTATTTATGTTTTGTGCTTTGATGGAGGTTTAAAATGGCTGTGTCATATAACAGGCTGTGGAAATTGCTGGTTGATAGAAAGATGAGTAAAGCGGATTTACGGAAACAGGCGGAGATCGCTCCTAACACAATGACGAAACTTCGCAGGGATGAGGAAGTAACACTGGGAGTATTAGGTAAAATCTGTAAAACGCTTGACGTGGATTACGGAGATATCATGGAGTATGTGAAAGAATAATAATTGTATTGTAAAGGACAGTGTTGAAGATATAAAAGACGGGGTTAGATTATTGGAAAATGTCGGACAAGCAATAAAGGGAAGGAAAAGTACAAAATAAATGATAAAAGAAATAGAATTAAAAAATTATAGATGTTTTATAAATACTAAAATAGTTTATAAGGATTTGAATATTTTAGTTGGAAAAAATAATGCAGGAAAATCTAGCATGATAGAGGCTTTAAGAATGGTAGCATTTGCTTCACAGAAAGCGACTAATACGGTATATAAAGATGCGCCGTATGGTCTAAATGTATCTGGAAGAGAAAAAGGGATTAGAATTGATGTAGAAAAAATGAAAATTGATCTTAGAGGAATTGTATATCTTTATGAAGAAGAAATAGCGACGATAAACGCTTGTTTTGATGATGGATGTAAAATTAAGATATTAGCTAACAAAGAAATAGCATTTGCATTTCTTTATGGGTCAGATGGGAAAAATATTAAGTCTAAAACTACAGCAGAAAAATATGGATTTGCCAAAATTGGAATTTTGCCGCAAATAGGATTGATTAAGGAAAATGAAAAAATATTAACAGAAGAAACAATAAACAATTTTAGAGAATCTTATTTATCATCAAGGCATTTTAGAAATGAAATTTTGCTATATAAAGATAAATATTGGAGAAAGTTTAAGAAAATTGCAGAAGAAAATTGGGAAAGCTTGAAAATTATAGAACTTAAATATAATATTGCAGAAAGCGAATACATAAGATTTCTGGTTCAAGATGAACGTTTTCCAGGGGAAATTGGAATAATGGGAAGTGGGTTGCAAATGTGGTTACAGATGATATGGTTTATATGTCGTAGTGAAGAAAAGGATACAATAATTTTAGATGAGCCAGATGTTTATATGCATCCTGATCTTCAGAAAAAACTGCTTGATTTAGTGAAGAAACAATACAAACAAATTATAATTGCAACGCATTCAGTTGAAATAATATCAGAAGTTGATCCAGAAAATATAGTAATGATTGATAAACATCAACGAAAAATGAAATATGCTAATAGTCTTGAAGCGGTGCAGAGTATAATAGATAATATAGGAGGCGTACAAAATTTGTCGTTGATTAGAATTGGATTAACTAAAAAATGTCTTTTCCTTGAGGGGAAAGATATTAAAATATTACAGAAGCTATTTGAAAAACTGTATCCTGATAAGGATTCATTGATTAAAACATTGCCATATATTGAATTGCATGGATTTTCCAATTTAAATGAAGCATTTGGAGCTTCTCAATTATTCTATAATGAAACAAAAGGAGGAATTAAAAGTATATGCATTTTAGACAGAGATTTTTATCCTGAAGAAATGTTAAATAAGAAAAAAGAAAAAGCGATTGAAAATCATTTATGTTTACATATATGGAAGAAAAAGGAAATCGAAAATTATTTATTGATTCCTAAAGTGTGGTTTAGAGTGACTGGATTAGCAAGAGAAAAGTACGAAAATTTTTTAGTAAAATTTGAGGCGTTGGTAGAAGAGGAAAAAGATAATATAATTGATCAAATTTCTCAACATTTAAAAGAAGTGTATGCAGAACTGGATGTTTCAGCCTGCAATCGACAGGCGCGTAAGGAAATTGAAATGAAGTGGAAATCTTTAGAAGAAAAATTGTCTCTTGTGCCAGGGAAGAAATTTATTAAAAAATTAAATAATTGGATGAGAAAAGAATATGGAGTTTCATGTTCGATAGATAGAATCATAAAAGAGATTAGAGCCAATGAAGTAGAAAACGAAATGGTGGAAGTTTTGAATTTACTTTCATGAGTTAAAAAGTTATGATATCAATTTAATGTTATTAGGGAAAGAACAGGTAAATATTTGATATAGCCGGACAAAGTATGAGCAGAAGTCAAGAAAAAAGGAAACTGAAAATTTCAAATTCCGCAACTATCTGAAAGGTCATGCGGATGAAGACGAGTTGTACAGATAGTTTTACGATTACATAAAGAATAATTTGCAGATTATGATTGCAGTAAATGCAGAAATTGCCACAAGATGTATAAGGAAAGCATTCTGGCAAAAGATATTGACACAAACACATGCGGATATAATCTTGACTAAGTATAAAATTGTGCAAGCGTACTTGCATAATTACAACATTCCCTAATTTTTACAAGGAGCCCCACCATTGGAATACACTAACATTTTACAGCAAACCGAATACGGATTTATCAAGACCAACGAGCGTCTCGGCAGGCATGTGATCCTTCTGGGGCTTGCGGGCAGTTATTCTTATGGGACGAATATCGGAACGAGTGATATTGATATCAGGGGGATCACTTTGAATCAGAAATCGGATCTGATTGGTCTTACGCAGTTCGAGCAGTATGTGGATGAAGATACCGATACGGTGATTTATGCGTTTAATAAGATGGTTACGCTCCTGCTTAGCTGTAATCCGAATACGATAGAACTTCTGGGGCTGAACCCTGAGCATTATTTGTACCTGAATGATATTGGACGGATGCTTCTGGATCATAGGAAGCTGTTCCTGTCAAGAAGGGCGATCAATTCTTTTGGCGGATATGCAGACGCGCAGCTTCGCAGACTGCAGAATGCGCTTGCAAGAGATACCTTTCCGCAGAGCGAAAAGGAGCAGCATATCTTCAATTCCGTAAGGAATGCAATGCATAGTTTTAATGATCACTATAAGCATTTTGAAAATGGCAGTTTGGAAATATTTATTGATACGGCGGTGAATCCGGAGCTTGAGACGGAGATCTTTGTCAATGCCAATATGACGCATTATCCGCTGCGTGATTATTCCGGTATGTGGAATGCGATGGCGAATGTGATCCGCGATTATGAGAAGATCGGCAAGCGGAATAAGAAGAAGGATGATCGGCATCTGAACAAGCATGCGATGCATTTGATCCGATTGTTTTTGATGGCGCTGGATATCTTGGAAAAGGGCGAGATCAATACATACAGAGAAAAAGAGCATGATCTTCTGATGGATATCAGATCTGGGAAGTATCAGAAGGAAGACGGCACATTTCACGAGAGCTTTTATGAAATGCTTTCGGATTTTGAAAAGAGATTGCATTATGCGGCGGAAAATACGGATCTGCCGGAAGAGCCGGATATGGCAAAGGTTCAGGAACTGGTGATGACGATCAATGAAAGAGTGGTTCGTGATGAAATATGAGGACTTTGAGGGATCGGTGGAGGAGCTTGTCCTTCTGAAGATCAAAGAGATTGAGGAAAAAGAGAAGATCAAAGTATTGCATGTCATTGAGTCCGGCAGCAGGGCTTGGGGTTTTGCGTCTCCGGACAGCGATTATGATGTGAGATTTATCTATGTGAGGGATCAGGACTTTTACCTGTCCCTGCGGGATACCAAGGATTTTATTGACTGGGAATTAAATGAGGTGCTGGATATTAATGGGTGGGATCTGAAGAAGGCGTTAAAGCATTTTCATAAGTCCAACGCTACGTTGTTTGAATGGAGCAATTCGCCGGTAGTGTATTACACGACGGAAGCATGGAATAATCTGTATCATCAGGTGGCGCAGAATTATTTTGCTTGTAAGCCATCCCTATATCATTATTATGGANNGAACCGCCAATAAGAATTATCATGAGTATCTGATGGACGACATGGTGAAGTACAAAAAATATTTTTATGTGCTTCGACCGCTTCTGGCATGTAAGTGGATCGAGGAGAAGAAGTGTCCGCCGCCGGTATTGTTTGATGAATTATTCCATACGGTATTGGAAGAGGAGATGAAGGCGGCAGTGGAAGACCTTCTGGCTAAGAAGATCCAAATGTCTGAGTCGGATAAGGCGCCTAAGGTGGAAACCATCAACCGGTATATTGAAGAAAAGCTGGCATATTATAAAGCGCTTGTGGAATCCATGGAAGATGACAGGAATCCGGATTGGGAACCGTTGGAAGAGGCATTCCGGAGACTGGTAAATAATAATGGATAAGTAGTGTAATGATGTATTAGTTAGATGGATTCATTGGATAGATGAGCATAAATTATGTGGTGTTCAAATTGAATTTGCTGATTCTTCAGAAATAAAAAATTTTCATAATTTAAATAATGAAGGTATTATGGAATGGCTTCAGAATTATAGGAGGAAGTGGACTGATGCGGATTGATCCAAAGAAATTAATTGGAGAAGCAACAGAATATGATAAGAAGCGTAGTGTAGAAAGAAAGCAGGTAAAGAGTTGGCTGAAAAGTGTCAGCGCATTTGCTAACAGCTTTGGCGGCACTTTGATATGGGGCATTACTAATGATAATGATGTTGTCGGGTTAGATGATGCGGAATCCGATGCGGAGTTTATAAGTGAGACAATCAAAACGAAAATTGATTCTATGCCGAAAGTGAATTTGCGTTTCCATATGGAAGACGATAAGAAATTGATCCTTCTTGATGTGTATGCAGGTAAAGAAACACCTTATTATTATGTGGGTGAGGGAAATATGACAGCTTATATTCGATTGGGAAATGAAAGCGTTCCGGCAGATAATATTACGTTGAAACGCTTAGTTCTCCAAGGAACGAATCGTTCTTATGACAGTCTTATTTCAGAATATAATTTTGAAGATATGGCATTTACAAAATTGCGTTCTGTTTATAAGTATAATACAGGAAAAAATTTTGAGAATAGCGATTATGAATCATGGGGAATCTTAGATGAGAAAGGCAATCTTACTAATGCGGGAGCATTGTTGGCGGATGAATCGCCAATACGTCATTCGAGAGTGTTCTGTACTCGTTGGAATGGTTTGGATAAGGCACATGGACTAATGGATGCTATCGATGATGAAGAATACTGTGGTGGTCTTGTGAATCTTTTGCAGGATAGTATGAGTTTTGTGTCCAGAAATACGAAGAAAGCTTGGAAAAAAACGGGCAATGGAAGAATCGAAATGCCGGATTATCCGGATGCGGCTGTTCTTGAGGGAATTGTGAATGCACTTATTCATAGGGATTATCTGGAATTGGGGAGTGAAGTCCATATAGACATGTTTGATGACAGACTGGAAATTTATTCTCCGGGTGGTATGTTTGATGGTCGTAAGGTGCAGGATTTGGATTTGAGAAATGTATCATCTAGGAGACGGAATCCGGTTATTGCCGATATTTTTAATCGCTTGAAATATATGGATCGCCGGGGCAGCGGCTTTAAGAAAATATTGGATTCTTATGAATTTCAAGAACATTATACAGAAGAAATGAAACCAGAGTTTAAGTCAGGAAATAGTGATTTTTGGTTGATATTTAAAAATTTGAATTATGGCGCAAAAGATATTGAAGATGCTTTAGCTGTGGAAAATACTGATAATGAGAGAAATCATCTTAACCAAAATGGTCAGGATATGGATAAGATGATAATTGATTTTTGCCGAGAACCCAAATCAATTATGGAGATTATGGACTATTTTGGATTTAAAAGCAGAACAAGTTTTAGAAGAAATTATCTACAAAAAATGTTAAAAGATGGAACATTAAAAATGACCATACCTAATAAGCCATCAAGTAGAAATCAAAAATATTATTCGTAGTAATTATCTTAACCATATCCTGACCATTTTGGTTAAGATGAT
>DLOQ01000066.1:14660-20306 GCA_002479655.1 Lachnospiraceae bacterium UBA7480 | reverse complement strand
GGGTGGTAGAACAGTTGGATCCTTTTGTGTGGCTGCTATTATTGTGTAATCAATAGAATTATAGTAAATTCAAAGAATAATGGATAAGTAGTTTTGGAACAGGGAAAACAGTACAATGAGGAATCGAAAGAAACAAGTATGAAAAAGATAGCAGTTTACTTCCCCGGCATAGGTTACCATTGCGACAAACCCCTATTATACTATAGCAGGANNATAAATGTCGCCTGTGAAGCGGGATATACCAATTATCGAAAGGTGAACTACACGTATAAAGCCGGAAATATCCGTGGCGATGAGAAGAAGATGAAAGAGGCATACGAAGCGCTGTTTTTACAGGCAGAAGCTGAACTTGCAGACGTCGTTTGGGCGAAATATGACGATATTCTTTTTGTATCTAAAAGTATTGGTACGGTCATTGCAACATCATATGCCGGGAAATATGGTTTAAAAGGCGCAAGGCACATCTTGTATACGCCTGTGGCGCAGACCTATCTTTGCGCGCCGGAGCATGCAATCGGGTTTATTGGGACGGCGGATCCTTGGAGCGATACGGATGAGATCATCCGGCTTTCCGATGAAAATCACATTCCGCTCACGGTATATGATGGCTATAATCATTCCCTTGAATGTGATGATACCTTGAGCAATCTTGAAACCTTAAAGGACGTCATGCAAAGGACAATGGATTTTTGCAGGAGGATATGCTGATGAATGGTGAGATGTATCAAATTTGTATGCTGGTGAATGCGGCGAGAAATTCAATAACAGCAAAGAAAGAGTTTACATATCGGTGCGATGACTATGTAAATTCCGTAAAATTCTGTTTTCTTCCGCAAAAAACGCTTTTCCGGGAAACATCCGTTGAAGCGGGTGATCCACAGGAATGGTTCAGAGCTTGTATGGAAAAAGGACTTTCTGATATCAAATTTCTTACGCCTTTACAGGCTAAGAATAGAGCGCTGTTAGGATTTTCCAATGTAAATCGATCATGTATTCTTACTTTTTATAAGAATCATCCGGTTACATATTGGATGGCGACATGGGAATTTGACAAGTCCCTGAAGAAATGGAATATTAAATATCAAGAATATAAATGGGATAATCCGCCTTCCACAATGCCGCAATTTGATAATAATCGTAAGGAATTTGGGGATATCCTTTTAAGGATAGGTGAATTTGCGGATCAAATTGATTTTAAAAACTTCGGAGATATTTTCCGTAATGCGTACGACATTTTAAACGGTAAAAGTGAGATTCCGGCTCAATATCCCAATGGCAGATCAATTTATCTGCCGGCGGAAGAAAATAAGAGGATGTTTTATGCTGCTTCCAAAGCGGATGTGTTTGGCGCGATGGGCTCTTGGAATGACAGCCCGCCCTGGTATGCACAAGAGAAGGGGCTGGGTGATGAGTATGAAAATCTGTCAAATGAATTGCTGAAGCAGATCAGGCTGGCTGTGTTGTATGCGATCAATGAAGACTAGAGGCATAAAGCAAAAACAAATGTCGTAATAAATGTCGTAAAAAATAAGGAAAAAATTATAGCTTTTTCAAGACGGGATGGCTTTAAGCATCTTAATAAATTCATTGATTGTGATATTTGACGTTTTATCCTTATGGATAAATACCTGTGAATAAATTGGAAAAGCTTTTCCGTGCCAGTCGAGTTTCCGGAGGATTCCGGCTGCCAGTTCTTTTTCGGCAGTGATATCCGGTATAAAAGCAATCCCCAAATTGTCAATTGCAAATTGCTTCAGAATTTCTTTGTGGCTTGTTCCAAGAACGATTCTTGGGATAATATTTTTTTCGTATAAGGCATCCAGAAGCATTTTCCGAAAATTGCAGTTTTGCCCTGTTAAGAGCAGTGGCATATGCTCCAAATCTTTTTCATTTATCTGTTTTTTGTTTGCAAGCGGATGGTTCGGGCTTACATAAAAGCCGAGGGTTTCTTCTTTCTTATACAGCAGAGTCAGTTCCGGCGCGTCTATGGATGGATTCAGGGTATAGACGAGATCCAGTTCTCCGTTTTTCAGTAATGATGGAAATGTGTCGTGTGTGATGAATTGCAGCTGTATTTCGACCTTAGGATATTGCTTCTTAAAGTCTGCCAGCATTTTCGGCAGCTCCTGATAGCACAATGATTCCGATACTCCTACCTTCAATATTCCGCTTGGCNNGAATCCGCTTGGCTCCCCGGAGGGGGTGATTTCAAGCAGGATTTCCCGCTCAAGCTGCAGCATTTTCCGTGCATATCCTATCAGATGTCTCCCCTCCTGCGTGAGTATCAGTGATTTCCCAAGTCTTTCAAAGAGCAGACAGTTCAGTTCATCTTCCAGTTGTTTTATCTGCGTTGTGATCGTTGACTGTGCATAACCAAGCTGATTGGCGGCAGCAGTAAAACTTCCGTTTTCTACGATTGCAATAAAGGTTGAAAGCTGCGTAAGTGTCATTATTTCTCTCCTATCAAAAAAAATGAATATCTATATCTGATTTTTCAATTTTACTGATGGCTGTTATAGAGTTATTATACTGGATAAGCAGGGGAGGTGCAAGATGAATATGGATAATGCAAGTATTGAAGCAATAGGACTCAGGAAGACATTTAAAGTGAAGAATCGTGAAGGCGGTTTATTGGCTGCCGGGAAGTATTCACAGGTCGAAGCGGTAAAGGATATCTCTTTTACCATACAAAAAGGGGATATTGTCGGCTTTATAGGCTCAAACGGAGCGGGAAAATCGACGACGATAAAGATGCTGACGGGAATCCTGATACCGGATAGCGGCANNGCATACGGATCAATGGGCTGGATTACAGGAAAAAGCGTCGGGAGATTATGATGAAGATCGGAGTTGTGTTTGGTCAGAGAAGTGTGCTGTGCTGGGATATTCCGGTGATTGAATCATTCCGCCTATTCAAAGATATGTACTGCATCCCAAATGAAATATACAACAAAAATATGGAGCTGGTCACGGATATTCTGAATCTGCAGGAGTATATGTATAAACCGCCCAGACTGCTTAGCTTGGGACAGAGGATGAAAGCAGATCTGGCTGCGGCACTGATATATAATCCGGAGATTTTATTTCTGGATGAACCAACGATAGGGATCGATGTGCTGGCAAAGGACAGGATTCGGGATTTTATCAGTCGGATCAATCGGGAGCGGCATATTACCGTGATCTTGACGACGCATGATGTTTCCGACATCGAAGCGCTGTGTCATAAAATGCTTGTGATTGACAGAGGAAGCCTTCTGTATGATGGTTCATTGGAGACTATGAAAAAGAGCTATGCCATACGGTATGGCAGCAGTCAGGGGGAAGAAGAGATCGAACTTGAGCAGATCATCAAGCATATATATGGAGGGAGCTAGGTTGAAAAATCAAGGATTTTTCAACCNNAAATCGCAGGCTGTGGAAAGGGCATGGTTATTAGTATGAAAAAATATGTTGATTATGTAAGAATCGGAATAAAGGAATACCTCGTATATCCGAGCGTGGTATGGGCAAAGCTGTTTTCCAAGATCATCTATTTATATCTGCAATTTTGTATATGGTCAGCCCTGTTCGCCTCAAACAGCATGAAAAATCCGGAACTGAATAAAGCAGATACACTCCGATATATTGTAGTGGCAACACTCGTTTCCGCTGTCATTGAATGTAATGTTATAGAAAAAATCAATGCACAGATACAGTCAGGAAATATTGCCACGGAGCTTATCCGTCCGATTGGATTCAAGCGGATGCTATTCGCAAGACATCTGGGAGATACGCGCGTCAAGCTTCTGTGTTATCCGCTTCCCCTTATCGTACTTGTGAAAGCCTGTATATCCCTGCCGCTTTTATGTTCCGGACAGATCGGATTTGGAATCCTTTCTGTTTTCCTTGCATATGGTATTCAGTTCCTTTATTCTCTTATCATTGGGCTTCTTGCCTTTTGGCTGATCGTGACATGGCCGATCAACATGCTTTTCGGCGCGATCTATAAGCTGTTGTCCGGAGCATGGATTCCTGTCACAATGTTTCCTGAAACCTTGTACAGAATCAATTTATTGCTTCCGTTTCGTGCAATTTATGCAATACCGGTTTCTATCCTGACAAGCAGCATGACAATCATTGAGATCTGGCGATCCATAGGTGTTCAGGTGATGTGGCTGGTCATACTGTACATACTGGTGCAGGTCATCTGGCACGTGGGCAGAAATAAATTGATTGTGCAGGGAGGCTGAGTTGTGAAATACATAAAATTATATCTTCGGTTTGTAATCGTATATATGAAGGGGAAAATGGAGTATCATTTTGCGCTTTTGCTGGAATTGATCGCAAATACAATCTTGATCGGAATTTATTTTGCAGGGTTTTGGGTGATTTTCTACAATTTTGAAACCATTGCGGGCTGGAACAAATATGAAGTGCTTTTTATGTTCACGACAAGCTGGCTTGCTTATTCATTTAGCTGCTTTTTCTTCTGGAGTCCCATGCGGGATATGGGAGAGCTGGTTTGTACGGGAAGATTTGATCTGTATCTGACAAGACCAATCAGCCCGTTTGTATATCTGGTTCTTCAGCAGTTTCAGTATACCTTCCTGCCGCGGCTGTTCTTTTCCGTTGTATTTTGGATATACAGCATGAAACGGTTGCAGATCGACTGGACGGTGGGACGTGTCAGCTACTACATCCTCTGTCTCCTTGCGGCATTTGTGATTTTTTCCTCTATCACGGTCATAACCGGAGCTGTCAGCTTTTGGACGATCAAAAGTGAGGAAATCGTGTCCTTGCTGACAGATAATAATTATGGACTTAAAAATTTTTGCGACTATCCCATACAGATCTATGGAAAGGGGATGCAAGTGTTACTCACGTTTATTGTTCCCTATGCATTTACGGGCTACTATCCTGTAGCAAAGCTGTTGGGGAAAGAGGTTCCATATCATCATGTCTTTTGCTGGTCGCTGGGTATTGCACTGGTTATGGGATTGATTGCGTATATCTTGTGGCACATGGGGCTGAAACGGTATAATAGCACCGGGGCATAGGCGAAAACGAAATTTCTTGAGTTGCAATTATAAATTCTTTTTTAATTTGACTTTTTTATGGATATAAATAATTTGATTGAAAAAAAGGGGATAATTATGGTATAATTTGCCCATAGAGAGGAGAGATTTGAAATGCCAAATATTATACCTATTAAGGACTTGAAAAATACTTCGGAGATTTCCGAAATGTGCCATAAGACAGATGAGCCTATTTATATTACCAAAAACGGATACGGTGATATGGTAATCATGAGCATGGAAATATTTGAGAGTACCATGCGGCAGCTTTCTATGTACCGAGATATCGAAATATCCGAGAAACAGATAAAAAATGGTCAGATAAAAGATGCCAGAACTGCTTTGACGGGAATGAGGACAAAATATGGTTTTTACAATTCTGAATTTCAAAATCCTGTCCCATGAGGAATTGGATTTTCTAAATGATTGATATGAAAAATATGACAAAAGTCATACTTTAAACAGTTCTTTTTTCACTACCGCCAGTCTTTCAAACTTGGTAAGATATCATTGTAATAAGAAATATAGGTAATTGCGAAAATCTCAATAACGTAAATATTATTGTGCAGCATTGACAAATTCATAAGCAGAC
>DLOQ01000066.1:7041-14631 GCA_002479655.1 Lachnospiraceae bacterium UBA7480 | reverse complement strand
AGCGAAAGCGTGTCTGCGTTGAATTGTCAATGATGCACAATAGGGAAAATTTTTGTCAGAGTTTCGCAAACGCCTAAATAAGAAATATACAATGAAGGAGAGCAAAATGGGCGGTATTGTTTTAAAAACCACAGATTTAAAAAAAAAATACAACAATAAAGCTGTTGTGGATAATCTGAACATTGAAATCAAAGAAGGAGAGATATTCGGTTTATTGGGGCCGAACGGGGCGGGGAAAAGCACGACCATGAACATGATTTGTTCGATTGTTCGTCCCACGGCGGGCGAGATTGAACTGCTGGGAAAGAATCCTTGGAAACAGAAAAAGGAGGTTATCCATAAGGTGGGCTATATTCCGCAGGAGCTTGCTGTTCATGGCAATCTGAAAGCATGGGAGAATGTGGAATTGTTCACTTCTCTTTATGGGATTAAGGGAGAAGCGTTAAAAAAGGCAGTGAATGAGTCGCTGGAGTATGTCGGTCTGCTGGAGCGGAAACAGGACTTTGCCAAAACCTTTTCCGGCGGTATGAAGAGAAGGCTGAACATTGCGTGCGCCATCGGGCATCATCCGGAACTGCTGATTTTTGACGAGCCTACCGTGGGGATCGATCCGCAGTCCAGAAACTTTATTCTGGACAAGATTAAGGAGTCGAACAAAATGGGAGCAACTGTCATTTATACAAGCCATTACATGGAGGAAGTGGAAGCGATCTGCACCCGGATCGCCATTATGGACAACGGAAAAATAATTGCCTGCGGAACCAGTGAAGAACTAAAAAGGCTGGTGAACGGCGACGACGAACACATCACCCTGGAAGAAGTGTTCCTGACGCTGACGGGAAAGAAACTTAGGGATTATGTAGAATAGTGAGGGAGCAGATATGATTCGTTATTTGATAAAGAACAATTTTAAGCTCATGTTTCGAAATACATGGAGCATAGTGGTGATGCTTCTGGGACCGATTCTGGTGATTGCGGTATTATCCAGCGCGTTTACGGAGTTAATGAAGTCTTATGAAGGGGTAGATGAATTTTCAGTGGGATACAGGCTGCAGGAGGAGGCGGATGATCATATGATGGAAGCCGCTAAACTTGCGGGAGAAGAAGCGGGCATCCTTTTCTATGAATATCCGGAGGGCGACATCAAGGATGTGATGGAGAAAAATGAACTTGCAGGCTTTGTGGAATTTTCGGAGGACGGATATGTGGTGTATAAGAGCGGGGATTACGAGGTGGAAGGCATTACTCTTGAATATTTCATGCACAGGGCGATGCAGGAGGGTGTAAATGCTTTTCTGCGCATGGAGGAACAGGAGGTGGTACTGCCGGTCACGGAACTGGAGTTTATGCCTGCGGTGGATTCGGTGGATTACTACGGTATCATCTACATCGTGTATTTTTGCTGGTGCTGTTCGATATGCGCCACGGGAGTTCTGGGAAATGAAAAGAAATACGGGATTGTGCGGAGATTTCAGGTGAGCAATATATCCGAGACGCAGAACTATCTTAGCAAGTTTATCCCGCTTACGCTGGTGGTGTCTGTGGCTATGGCTGTGACAACGGGGATTACCGTATTGCTTTTTGATATCCATTGGGGAGAGCCTATATTATCTTCCGTTATTGTTTTTATGATGATCATGNNATCATGGCGGGAAACGCCTTAGGGCTGATGCTTTATAATATCTCAGACAATTTGGTCATTACCGTTATCATGCTGTTTACGATCGTGTGGTTCATGGGATTTTTTGGAGGAAGTTTTGAAACCTATATGTTTTCCAGTATGCCGGATCTTTTAAAGCAGTTGTCGCCCATTTATCACGGCAACCGGGCATTGGTGGAAATATCCTGTATGGGAAAAAGTGATTATGTGGCCGGTTCATTGATGTATTCACTGGCAGTTACGGTGGTCTGCTCCGTAATTGCGGTCTTGGCAGGCAGTATCAGAAAGAGAGGGAGAGCATGATTTCTTTAATCAGGATGAATCTGAAATTATTATTGAGAAACAAAGGATTTTTATTTTTCCTTCTGGTGATTCCGGCAATCTCTGCGGTGATTCTGGGCTTGAAAACGAACACTACGGCGTTTTCCGATACGGAGTCCGGCAATGTTGTTCTGGAGCTGGGGGATCCTTCAGACAGAGCGGTTTATCTGGGCAATACATCGGCTTGTATTATTAAGGTGTATGATGCATCCGAAAGCGATTTATCGGAGTATGTATTAAATGAGATGGCGGAAAGCGGGATGTTTTCCATCTGCCGCTGCGACGTCAGCGGCCTGACCGAAGAGGAAGTGGAGGAGATTGCGAAAAGGGATGCGTATGATGACCGGGCAGGGATGCTGCTTTACTTCAAAGAGGGGTTTGACGAGGCGGTGTTGGATGGCGCATGGGAACAGGGGATACAGCTCTATGTTGTATCGGAAGACGAACGTCAGGAGCTTTTTGTATCAGAGCTGGCCGGTTTATTTGGGAGGATCAGGCAGGTGCAAAGCCTGGCAGGGGATGATATCTCAGTCATATTAGATACGCTTGCCGGCATCCGGCAGAATATGCCGGAAAAAAGCGTGGTGAATCTGGCGGGCAGGGAAGAGCTTGTATTGACGCAGCAGCAGACCAACCAGCGGTCACGGATCGGGTATGCATTTGCGATCATTACTCTGGGCTTTTTATTCTGCGGAGTCTATGTAGCGCATTCGGTCATTGAAGAACAGAACAACAGGGTGTTTACCAGAATTATGTTAACCAAAATAAAAGGCAGGGACTATTTTATCTCGAAGTTCGTTGTGGCGCTTGTGATCTGCGTATTGCAGACAATGGTGCTGGCGGTTTATCTGTCTTTGATTCAGAAGTTAGATATGGGGATCAATATTGTAAGCTTTTGTCTTGTCATCTTTCTTTTGGGACTGATCTTTAGCGCATTAAGCCTTCTGGTCGGAGTGCTGCTCGGAGATGCCATGAGCGCCAACTATGCGGTATTTTCCATTTGGTCTATTTCGGCATTGCTGGCAGGATTATATTTCCCATTGAATGATACGACCCAATTTTTGAAAGCCCTTTCTTATCTTATGCCGCAGAAATGGTTTATGGATGCATCGGAATTGTTATTAACAGGGGACAAAAGCGGTTATTCTGTGTTATTATGTGTTACAGCGGCGTACCTGATCATGATTATCAGCGTAGGCGGCGTTGGATTGAAAATAAAGAGGTATGAATAGAGGGGTACAGCGTATGGAAGAACGATTCCGGGATCATTATTTTGTCCTGCTTCGTATGGCGCTATTGCTGCTATTGGTAATCTATATTGTCTTATCACAGTCAGTATTGACAGGGGCATCGGCAGAGGTGCTCCTGTTTCTTGCGTTATTTATCGGCATGGTTGCCGGAAAAGAATTGATAGAACCGAAGAAACGGATCTGGCTGTTGGGGATGGCGGCAGTTTTGGTGATTTATATCATAGCTGCCCTTGGAACGTCCTTTATTTTGCTTGGTATTTTCTTATGTTATGAGGGGCTGACTTACTGGAAACCAAGGCTGCCATGGTATCTCGCGCCATTGGGATTGACTTTTTTGACCGGAGAGATCGGATGGGAAGCGCAGTTTGTCATTGCGCTTTTCATGGGAATCATTTATTTCCAACATGACTTTATCGTGGAATCCTATCGCAAACAGACCAGAGAAGATACGATTGCGGAACAGCGGTTAAAGCACAACATGAACCGCAGGGAGCATGAGATGCGGGAAGAGGCGCGAAAGAGCCTGCTGCAGGCGGAAAATCAGATGTTAGAGGAGAGGGCGGAACTTTCCCAGACACTACATGATAAACTGGGACACAATATCAATGGTTCCGTATATCAGTTAGAAGCGGTGAAGGTGCTGATGGAAAAGGAGCCGGAAACGTCTAAGAAAATGATACAGGCAGTCATTGACCAGATGCGGGGCGGAATGGATGAGATCCGGATGATCCTTAGAAAAGAGCGTCCGGAGAAGTATAAGCTGGCAGTCTTACAGCTGGAAAAATTGTGCGAAGACTGCCGATCAAAGGGCGTGGAGGCGGAATTGATCACCGAGGGAGAACTGAAGGAGATCCCGGAGAGATATCTGGAAGTGATTCTGGACAATGCTTATGAAGCGGTCTCCAATTCCATGAAATATGCAAAGTGCAGCCGGATCAGGATCAGCGTGCATGTATGGAATCAGATGATCCGCTGCAGCATATCGGATAATGGCGTAGGCTGCAAGGAAGTGACCGACGGAATGGGGATCTCGGGAATGCGGAAAAGGATGAGGGAGATCAACGGTATTCTGGATTTTGAAACAGAGGTGGGATTTACCATCAATATGCTGCTGCCATTATAGGAAGGAGTGAGGACATGGACAAAATCAAAATAATCATTGCGGACGATAGCGATTTTGTAAGGGACGGGATGAGGATCATATTGGATGTGGATGAAGAGTTTGAAGTGATCGGCTGCGCAAGAGACGGACGGGAGGCAATCGAAATTGCCATGAAAAATCCGCCGGATATTTTTCTGATGGATATTCAGATGCCTGAGATGGACGGCATAGAGGCTACAAAATATATTGTGGAAAACAACCTTGGGAAAGTGCTGATCCTTACGACGTTTGATGATGATGAGCTGGTGCAGAACGCATTGAAGAATGGCGCGAAGGGGTATCTGATCAAGAACCACACGCCGGAGCATCTAAAACAGATGATCAAATCCGTATATCATGGCAGCGGCGTTATGGAAGAGGCGATCTTAGAGAATCTTGCGAAAAATACGGACGTCAAGACAGGCGGTTTTTCTGAAGAGGGTTATACGGCAAGGGAAATGGATATTATCAGAGCCGTGGCGGAAGGACTGTCTAACAGGGAGATCGCGAACCGCCTTTTTATCTCGGAGGGTACGGTGAAAAATTATATTACGTCGATCCTTGCAAAAGAGGATCTGTCCCACCGCACGGCGCTGGCGGTGTATTATCTTACGGGAAAGAAGCCAAAGGAAACGCTTTGATCAGCGTACAGGAAACCATATTAAAAAGAGATTTGTATTTTAAAACTGCTTTTGATATAATTGAAAGACAAAGGCGGCGGCAAACTGCTCTGACACGGAGGAATAGTATGAATTGTTTGGGCAATCTTTTATGGTTTTTATTCGGTGGTTTCTGGCAGGGAATGTCATGGGTATTGGCAGGTGTATTATGGTGCATTACGATCATCGGTATTCCGATCGGAAAGCAGTGTTTTAAACTTGCCACGCTTGCCTTTTTCCCCTTTGGCAAGGAGGTCCGGTATGGCGGCGGCGCGCTGTCCATTATCGCTAATATTTTCTGGGTGCTTCTCAGCGGGATTCCGCTGGCGCTTGCGGCGCTGGTAAACGGTGTGCTGTTCTGCTGTACGATCATAGGGATTCCATTTGGACTGCAGTGTTTTAAATTTGTAAAACTGGCGCTGTTTCCTTTTGGAGCGACGGTTGAGACTAAGGTATAGATATCGACAGATATGATGCCGCACCGGGCAGGCTTTCGGAACGGGCATGGAATAAAAGGAAGCGGGATACTGCTTCTTTTTTATCTTTATGGAATGGAACACAAGTCCTATTTATAGTACTCTATTTGTGGTACTCTGTTTATATAAATTGTCGATGTGCAACTCAGACATATCACAATTACCTAAATATATCGGTTTAAAGAAAGGAAAGAGTGCATCAAATGAAGATCATTCACTGCGCGGATATCCATCTAAATTCCAAGATGGCTTCCAATCTCACTAAGGAAAAGGCGAAAGAGAGAAAGGCGGAGTTGCTTCACACCTTTATACGCATGGTGGACTATGCGGTCAAAGAGGAGGTACAGGCGGTCATCATCGCAGGAGATCTGTTTGACCATAACCAGATCAATAAGACGACGCGCAATGCCGTATATGATCAGATTAAGCTTCATCCGTGGATAGAGTTTTATTATCTGCAGGGTAATCATGATTCCGACAGCTTTTTGTCTGATATGGAGGAGATCCCAGAGAATCTTAAACGGTTCGGGAAGGAGTGGATTACCTATACTGCCGGGAGGAAAGTTGCCATCACAGGCGTGGAGATGGATCAGGATAACAGTTCCTCCGTGTATCATTCGCTGGTGCTGGATGCGGGCTGTTTTAATATTGTGGTCATGCACGGGCAGGAAAGCGAACAGTCCGGAAAAGATAAGACAGAGATCATTGCATTGCGGGAACTGAGAAATAAGGGAATTGATTATCTGGCATTGGGACATATCCACAGATATAAGGAAGATAAGCTGGACGCCAGAGGAACTTATTGCTATTGCGGCTGTCTGGAAGGGCGCGGCTTTGATGAATGTGGGGAGCATGGTTTTGTGTTATTGGAGATCGACGAGGAGGAAGGAAGCTGCCGCCGGACGTTCGTGCCGTTTGCCTGCCGCCGGTTATATGAGATTCCGGTAGATGTCTCCGGCTGTCATACGACTTCTGATATGAAGGAAAGGATTGATCATGCACTGGAGCAGGAGGAGATTGCGCCAAAGAGCATGGTCAAGGTGGTTCTGACGGGGGAGATTGGTGTGAATGACGAGATGGATGCCGACCTGTTATCTAAGCAGTTTCAGGATTCCTTCTACTTTTTTAAGATAAAAGATGAAACAAAGTGGAAGATTGACTATCATGCATATGAGCTGGACGAGTCTCTCAAAGGGGAATTTATCAGGACCGTCAGGGAAGCGGAAGGAATGTCGGAGGAGGATAAGGCGGCGGTGATCCGATATGGGATACTGGCTGTTTCGGGAGAAGATATTTCCGCACTCTAAGGCGGTGATTTAATCGGCATTTCCATGATTTTAAAGGAAATCGGGTAAGAGATAGAAAGGAATGATTGCCTATATGAAAATAATCAGCTGTCATATAGAAAATTTCGGAAGAATCAGTGATTACGACCATCATTTTGAAACAGGATGCAATGTTATCTGTCAAAGGAACGGCTGGGGAAAAAGCACCCTGATGACGTTTTTAAGGGTCATGCTGTATGGGTTTATGAATGATTCAAAGAGAAGCGAGCTGGAAAATGAGCGTAAACGGTATAAGCCCTGGCAGGGAGGCGTCTATGGCGGCAATCTGACATTTGAAGCGGGCGGTAAGACATACCGGTGTTACCGGGTATTCGGGGATAAGGAGAAGGATGATCAGTTCCGGCTGGTGGATGATGCGACGAACCTGGAAACGGATGATTTTTCGGAGCGGCTTGGGGAAGAATTATTCCAGATCGATCAGGATTCCTTTTTAAAAAGCGCATGCATCGGTCAGCTGAAATCAGATATCCTGCGATCTGGTTTTCAGAGTTATATCCTCTTTCCTGAAGGGCATCGGAAACCTCTCTGAGAATCTTTTNNAGTATGAGCGCCAAGCTGGGTGATCTGATGGAGGAGGCGGGAGATATCAGTCAGTTTGAGGCGGTGGATAAGAAGCTTACCGATCTGCTGAATCAGATGTCGCCAAGGCGTGCCACGGGTTCTTTGTATAAGCAGAAGAAAGAGATTGAGGAGTACAGTTTTCAGATCACCAAAAAAGGGAAGATAGAGCAGACGAT
>DLOQ01000066.1:0-7032 GCA_002479655.1 Lachnospiraceae bacterium UBA7480 | reverse complement strand
GAAGCAGAGCGGGATCAGGTGAATGAAAAGCAGAAGCAGCTGGTCCTTCAGGAGAAACGGAAGCATTATCAGGCGCTGCTTGGTGAGCGCGACCGGAAACGGGAGGAATATGAGAGCAGGCGGAAGCATTTTCCAAAGGAACTTCCGGACGAAAATGAGCTGGAACAGAAGATCAAAACGGCGGAAGAAATGGAAGACAATCATTCCGCCATGGAGATCTATGCCCTTTCTGCTGAAGAAATACAAAGCTTGAAGGATTATGAAGATAAATTCAGTAACCGTCAGAGGGGGAGTCATCAGCCTGCTGATGAGGTATCCGGCATCAGTCCGTCGGAATGCCGCCTGCCGGAAAGGGAGGAGATCGATCAGGTCAGGGATGCGATACAACAATGGCGTGAGCATCAGGGAAAATTAAGCGAGCTTCGGGTGCCGGAGGAGGATTGCCGGAAGCTGGCGGCATAGNNGCCGAAAGAGGAGGAACTGGACAGGCTGCTCCGCAGCTGGGAGAAGAGGAATCGGAAGAAAGAGGCGCTTGCTACCAAGAAAGCATCCTTGAATATGGCAAAAATGATGGCGCAGCAGGCAAAAGAGGCGGCGCTAAGAGATGTGGCTTTAAGAGATGCGGAAGCCAGAGCCGAGGCGGAAGCAGCCAGAGCTGAAGCAGAAGCGGCAAGAGCTGAGGCGGAAGCCGCTGCAAGGAGATCCGGCATTGGCGGAAAGTTACTATTAATTATGGGACTTTTCGTGATGCTTGCGGGGATTCTATTATTCATTGCCCATCATAAGATGCTCGGGATCGTGGGGATAGCTCTTGGCATTTTGCTTGCGGGATCGGCAGTTGTTTACGGCATGCGTAAGAAAGGACAGAAGAAAGCAAAAGCGGCATCGTATAAGACGGGGGCATTGTCGCCCATAGACAGCCAAGATGACTTTGATGATATGGACGAGGCGGTTTACGATTTGGAANNTACGATTTGGAACGGGAGAGTGATGAAGATGAAGCGGTCTTTTGTTCGGAATATGAGACTCAGGAAGATGGAGCAGTTTACGATTTGGAACAGGAGAACGGTGAAGATGAGGCAGTCCTTAGTCTGGAACGGGAGATCTGGGAGGATGAGGAGCTTATCCATGAGACAGAGACAGAGGTGAGGCGTTATCTGGAAGTTCATAAGATAGAGTGGGAGGAATACAGGGTATCAGAGGAGCTGCATCATCTGAAGAACGCTGTCCATGAGTATCATAATATCTTGGCAAGGGAGGAACGCTACAGGCAGCAGGAGAAGGAATACAATAATGAAGAATTACAGCGGCAGATCGAGGAGTTTTTGGGCAGGTATGACGCTCCGGAAGTGGTTGCGGCAGGTGAATACGGGGAACTGCTGCAAAGGCTGATCGGTGATGTGGAGAAATATCAGAAGCTAAAAGAAAAGAGGGGGCATTATACCCGCCGTATTAGAGCGTATGAGCACCAGCGGGAGGAATTACATAGTTATATAGAAGAGATGGCTTTGGTGCCGGAGGACGATCTGCACGAGCAGCTTTTGGAGATGCAGGAGCATCTGCGGATATGCATTGAGNNGCATTGATAAGCGGCAGCAGTTGCAGTCGGCAGAGCGGGCGCTGGAAGAATATATGGAAAATGAGGACGGCAAGGCATTGTCGAGCGAGCCGGAGGAGGAAGTTTCTGAGACAGCGGAACAGTTATATGAGCGGCAGAATGAGATATCCGGACAGATGGAGCGTGTGCAGAGTAATCTCCATGCGTATCATATCCAGCTGGAGGAGAATGAAGAAAAGATAGAGCAGATCAATGAACAGGAATCGCTGTTGGAAGAACGGAGGGAGATTTACGAAGCGGACTTAAAGAAATATGAACATTTGCTCAAGACACAGGAATATTTAAGGATTGCAAAAGAGAGATTGACGGAAAAATATATGACGCCATTGACGAACGGCTTTAGAAAGTATTACGGGATATTGACCGGTGAGGAAGCCGGAAGATACCGCCTGGATGCGAATGTCCATCTGACGGTAGAGGAACAGGGACTTCCAAGGCAGCCGGAGCTGTTGAGCGCAGGGTATCGGGATATCATCGGGCTCTGTATGCGGATGGCGCTGATCGATGCCATGTATCAGGGCGATGCGCCATTTGTCCTGATGGACGATCCGTTTGTCAATTATGATGAGCGGAATCTGCGTGGCGGGATGGAGTTCCTGAGAAAGGCGTCTGAAAGGTATCAGATCATTTATTTTACCTGCAGGCAGTCGGTTCCGGATCAGATTTTTTAAACTGGTTCTTGATTTTATGCCGCATGTGCGATATTATGTTGATAGAACCGTGGGGATATAGCTCAGTTGGGAGAGCGATGCGTTCGCAACGCATAGGTCAGGGGTTCGAGTCCCCCTATCTCCACTTTTTACAAAATCCTTATTTTATGTTGCTATTTCTTTTTCTTTTCCCAATTTGAATGAAGTCCATCTATATGTTCCTTATCCCAAAGAAACGCAGTGCTTTTTCTGTAAAATCATCATCAACTAAAATTGCAGTATTCATTTTATGCACTTTCATAAACGAGTAAAGTCTTAGGTAATAAAATCTATATTTCCACAAAACTAAAAAAATAAAATACAGCTGATGCTGATTATGCTTCATTAACCGCGTTTTATATGTGAACATATATTATTAATAAAAGCGGAAAGAATATGCGGCAGAAATCGAGCGCCGCAGGATGTGGGCAGGCTATGAAGCTGACGAATAAAGAAACATTGGGTTGCGATATCAGTTACTGGCAGGGCANNGGCAATGTAGATTTTGTTAAGATGAAAAATGCCGGAATCAAGGCAGTGATTATCCGCGCCGGTTATGGGACGACAACGGACAAAAATTTTATAAAATATATAAAAGGGGCGATCGCGGCGGGGATCAACATAGGCGTATACTGGTTTCTGTATGCAAAAAACAGATCCCGCGCCAAGGCAAATGCGGCGAAATGCATCGCTCTGATCGCGCCGTATAGGGATCATATCAAGCTGGGGATATGGGCGGATTGGGAGTATGACAGTGATAAGAATGCCGGGAAGCTGACCGCGGCAGCAAGGTCTGAGCTGGTGGATACGTTTTGCGAAGAAATCAAGACTGCGGGCTATGAAGTCGGGATCTATTCCAATCAGGATTATATCAAGTCTGGGAAATTTACAAGGGATCTGATCGCAAAATATCCTATCTGGTTTGCCAGATATGCTGCGAAGACGGGAGCATACGCGGATAAAGGCAGAGACGGCAAGCCTTATATGTGGCAGTATACGGACAGCGGGAAAGGCAGGACATACGGCGTTTCCTCATCTAAAATCGATCTTAATAAGGTGTATATTGAGCTTGCGGTGGAAGAACCGGCTGCAGCGGGGACGCAGGCGGCACAGAGACCGGTTGCAGCGGGGACGCTTGATTATGCCCTCGTATTCAATGCGGAATTTTATTATGAAAAATATCCTGATTTGCAGGCGGCATACGGCAATGACAGCGCAAAGCTGCTGGAACATTACCTTGTGTTCGGCATTAACGAGGGGCGGCAGGCGCATCACGAATTTAGCGTGACACGATACCGGGATCGCTACTTGGACCTGCAGGAAGCGTATGGTGATAATCTGTATGGTTACGTGCTGCATTATATGCTGTTCGGCAGGGCGGAAGGAAGGAAAGGGGTGTGATGCGAAACCATATTCTTAAAAATATGAAAATGCTATTGACATTAAAAAATTAGTGTGTTATTTTCAAATTGTCTTATGATTCCGGCGGTTTCGCCCGGTATGGTTTTGTCAGGAGCCATATGTTTACCATGATATTTGGGAATATGTTTTATGATGCACAATAGGAAAGAATTTGAGTAGAGTTTCGAAGTTACCTGATATGTTTAATGAAAAAGAGAAAGTAAAAGGAGGAGGAAGCAGTATTATATGATCAATGCAAAAGAGGCGGCAAGGTGGTTTATCTACCGCAATCCGGAGCTTGCGTCCGGATATATTGATGAGAATACCAAAATCAACAAGCTATTGTACTTTTCTAATTTGATGCATTACTGTGTGGAGCATAAGGTCATGCTGGATGAAGGGTTTGTCGCGTTCCCGAATGGTCCGGTGGTGTTCAGCGTCTATCGGGACTACCGGTATCACGGGCTGAATCTCCTGCCGCAGCAGAGTCCGCGGATCGAAGGCATGCAGGGACAGATCCTTGATATCATCAATTTTGTCTATGGCGGCATGTCTGCGGAGCGGCTGGTCGGAGAGTCGCATACACATTCGCTGTGGAGGGATGTGCAGCATCTGATTCCGGAGAATCCACGGATTGATTTTTCCAGAGTGGAACCGAAGCTTGCGGAGTATAACAGGAGACTGTACAGAACGTATGCGGAGATGGATTTCGGCGCTTTGGTAAAAGAGAAAATATGCGGCAATGTCTATTATTATCTAAAAGATTCTTTTGTCATGACGGATGATGTCGTGGAGAGGCTTTCGCGCTTCAGAAGATACGAGGAACCCCGATTCCTTGAATATATCGACGGAGAGCTGGTGATTTCCTGATGAAGGATGTGATGATCGCTTTTTTATATTTTCCGAACGATCCAAGCCATAATGGCGCGGCGCATCAGATGTATGTGACGGAACATACGGATGGGCTCTTAAGATTTTATTCCATTTCCTCTATTCTGGGGAAGGAGCGGCGCGTTTATGGGGAGGACAGCGGCCGGTACGCGGTGATCCTGCCGCCGGAACAGCAGCACAATGGGTTTCGCGTGCCATCTTTTATCGACTGCAGCAAGATGTATCAGATGGTGATCGAGCGTCCCATCGATCTGTCAACCTTGAAGCAGAGGACGCTGACTCCTGAATTGAAACAGCGTATAGAATCTAAGATCGCGGAGATGAAGAAAATGGGAAAACATATGATTTTCCGCATCAATGAAAAAGATTTTCGAGTATGGAACCCAAGAGTATGTTATAATCATAATACAGGTTCGTATTAAGGGTATGGAAATACAGGTTTTGACTTTTGGACGGATAAAATTGAAATCGGAGAACAGAAGGGAGAAAAGGGCGTCATGCGTGGCATGGGAACGGTAATCAATGTTGCAGCGGTAGTTCTTGGCGGACTGATCGGATTGTTATTTGGAAAGAAACTTAAGGCGCGGTTTCAGGAGACATTGATTGGCGCAATAGGGGTATGTGTTATATTTATTGGGATTGCAGGCGCAATGGAGGAGATGCTGGCTGTGCGCGGAGATGCCCTGCAGAGCGGCGGCACCATGGTACTGATCGGAAGCATGGCTCTGGGCTCTATCATCGGTGAATTGCTGAATCTGGAAGGACTTTTAGAGCGGTTTGGAGGATGGTTGAAGATCAAAGCAAAAAGTGAAGGCGACGCGGGCTTTGTAGAGGGATTTGTAACGGCTTCCCTGACCATCTGTATTGGAGCTATGGCTGTGGTAGGGGCAATTCAGGATGGTCTTCAGGGGGATTGCTCCATTCTTGCCGCAAAGGCGGTTCTTGATATGATAATTATCATGATTATGGCAGCCTCAAAGGGCAGGGGATGCATATTTGCGGCAATCCCCGTTGCGGTGCTGCAGGGAAGCATTACGATACTTGCACTCTTTCTGGAGCCTGTGTTTACGGAGCGGGCGCTTTCTTACCTGTCCATGGTAGGTTCCGTTCTTATTTTTTGTGTGGGAATCAATCTTTTGTGGAAAAAGAAACTTAAGGTGGCAAATATGCTGCCTGCGCTGGTAATTGCGGTGATCTGGGCGCTGATCGGGGCATAACCCGTTTTGGTAAAATCAGAAGTGTGAAATGCCATTTAGAATATAGAGAATTTTTTGCCTAAAAAATTGAATTTTCTTTCAATGGGATTTATAATTGAATGGAATGAAATGCGCTGAGGGAGAAATCATGGAGAAAAGAACAACCCGTTTTCTGAATGTAAGCCTTGCTCTGGTATCGGTTTTTTGTATCATTATATTTATCATTCAGGCTGTCTGGTCGAATCTTATGGGAGAGGAAGCCATCAGACGGCTTGGTGTCTTTTATATGTCGGGAATCAGCGAGCAGGTGACCTCTCATTTCGGAACGGCCATGGAGCTTCGTCTGTCTCAGGTAGAATCGCTGGTAGATGCCGTGCCGCCCGGACGCGTTACGACGGAAAGCGCCATGCAGGTGGCGCTGAACTATAATGCGCGCTCCGCGGGGTTTGAATATCTGGCTCTTTATACGGAGGACGGAACCTTTCATATGCTTTACGGCTCTCAGGTGACACCGGATGTCCCGGAGGATATGTACCGTTCTGTTCAGGGTGGCAGATATAATGTCTGCGCGGGAAAGGATGCCGCGGGGATCCCGGTCGTGTTGATGGGAGTGCCTGCCGCGTATCCCATAGGCGACGGGGATAAGAGCATCGCTCTGGTTGCGGGACTGCCCAGGACTTATCTCAGTGATACCCTGGAAACCAATATGCAGGGCACCATCATGGAATATTCGATCATCCGTACGGATGGCAGCTATGTGTTAAGTACCGATGCCGTAGAAGAAAATTATTTTGACCGGATCGAAGACCTTTACGAGACCTGTAATGGAAAAGAACCGGCGCAGTACGCGGAAGAATTTCGGGAAGCCTTGGAAGCAGGCAGGGATTATACCAGCGAAGCGCAGATCGCCGGGGAATCGTGGAATGTCTATTGTACCGGTCTTCCAAATTCGGAGTGGCACCTTGTATTGAAGATCTCCCATAATACGATGAATGAGACGGTAAATCTTCTCCAGAGAAATTGGACTTATGTTTCCGTTGGCGGCGGCGCTCTGATCATCGGCGCACTGCTTCTTGTCTTTTTGGGATATTACCGCCTGACAAAGCTGCATATGCAGGCATTGGAGGAAGCCAGAGAAACGGCGGAACAGGCGATGCTTTTGGCGGAGCGGTCTAACAGGGTGAAGAGTGAATTTCTCTCCAATATGAGCCACGATATCCGCACGCCCATGAACGCC
>DLOQ01000092.1:13270-13404 GCA_002479655.1 Lachnospiraceae bacterium UBA7480 | reverse complement strand
GTGCCTTCTGTGGCGGGGCTGATGATTGCGGGGGAGGTCATTAGAGGGTTGGCGTATCTATCGGAGACAGAATAAGAGAATGAGGGGTTGGTTTATTGCGGATCCAGATGATTGGGAATCTGATTTACATAACT
>DLOQ01000092.1:7554-13265 GCA_002479655.1 Lachnospiraceae bacterium UBA7480 | reverse complement strand
GAAATCATTTTTGGAACATAGATATCCAAACTTCAAGTTATGTAAACCTCCATTGCGCAACGGACGGATGGAACAAATTCGATAGATAGGATAAATAAGATAGATGAAGCAAAGAGGCGAGTGACTTGATAGATGCAAACGAAGCAAACGAAACTAATGAAGTAGGCGAAACCAACGAGACCAATGCTGTGACTGACGCATATTATGAAAAGATGACCACTTGGCCGGTATCGAAGCTGGTGATCACTCTGGGAATCCCCACTACGATCAGTATGCTGGTGACAAATATTTATAACATGGCTGATACCTACTTTGTCGGCGAGCTGGGCAACAGTGCGAGCGGAGCAGTCGGTGTGGTATTTGGTTTGATGGCGATTATTCAGGCGGTAGGCTTTATGCTGGGACAGGGCGGCGGCAGTATTATTGCAAGACGGCTTGGAGAGAAGGATGTAAAAAGTGCGGGGATTCTGTCGTCCTTAAGCTTTTTTGCCAGTCTGGCTGCAGGGACTGTCATGGGACTGTTGGGACTCCTTTTTCTGGAGCCGTTGATGTATCTTCTGGGAAGTACTGATACGGTGCTGCCATATGCCAAGGATTACGGAATCTTTATTCTGGCGGTTATGCCGCTTACGATGTCAGGATTTGTCCTGAATAATATCCTTCGGTATGAAGGAAAAGCCTATCTTGCCATGATCGGACTGACGATTGGCGGTGTGTTAAATATCATCGGGGATCCCATCTTTATTTTTCATTTTAATATGGGTGTAAAGGGAGCAGGGCTTTCGACAGCGATCTCGCAGTGTATCAGTTTTTTGATCCTTCTGAGTATGTTCCTGTTTGGAAAGACCCAGAGTAAATTGTCTTTATCCTCAGTTAAGGGAGGCATGGCTCAGTTGATCCTAATCATGAAGACCGGACTGCCGAGCCTTGCGAGACAGGGGATGACAAGTTTATCAACGATGGTATTAAACAGTCTTGCCGGGAATTATGGTGATCCGGCTCTGGCTGCCATGTCTATCGTGGGAAAGATCAGCTTCTTTATCTTTGCGGTTGCACTTGGCATCGGGCAGGGATTCCAACCGGTGTCGGCATTTAATTACGGCGCAGGAAAATATAAGCGCGTGCGGAAAGCATTTTATTTTACGGCAGTGATGGGAGAAATCCTACTGGGGACATTGGCGATGGCGGGATTGGTATGCTCCGGCCGGCTGATTGGCATCTTCCGGGATGATGCGGAGGTGATCGAGATCGGAACATTGGCGCTCCGCTTCCAGTTAGCGGCGCTGTTCTTTCATCCGATGACTGTGTGTGCGACCATGCTGTTTCAGACCATCGGCAGGCATAAGACGGCAACCTTTTTATCGATGCTTCGAAGCGGACTTTGCTTTATCCCGTTGGTCATAGTGCTGACAAGCTGGCTGGGACTGTTAGGCATCCAGATGGCGCAGGCCNNGGCGGATGTGATTACCTTTGTGGTTGTAGTGCCGTTTGTGATTCATTTCTTTAAGACGCTGCCGGAGGATATTTAGAGGAACGCTGATTATAGGGTTTTGAAGACCATCCGGATCATCTGGCTGATACGCGTTTCATAGGTGTGGAGCGCGCGTGTTTTTTCATATCCGTTTCTGGCGATCTTTTGGCGTTCTTCTTCATGGGTCAGATAGTAAGCTGCTTTTTCCGCCAGTTCTTCTTTTGAAGTAAATACTTCCACGTCTTTCCCGATCTCATAAAGTTCGCCGAGCTCCTGCTGGTAATTGGTCAGCAGAAATCCGCCGCAGCCCAAAATATCAAAGACGCGCAGCGAAAGTCCGGTCTGGATCGGCCGGATGGTCATGTTCAGGTTGATGCGGCTTTGATGAAAGATCAGGGGCATCTCCGTTAAAGTTTTGGCGCCTCCACGGTTATGAACCTTGGGAAGGCGGTCGGTATCGCTGAAGGTATAAAGATCCACGGCATGGTTTTCTGACAGCATTGAAAGCAGGCGGTGGCGTTCTGCCACGGCGGCGTGCATACCGATAAAATGATGCGCTATGATATAAGAAGGAGGGAAATAAGGAGCATAGGGACTTTCCTTCAGATCCGGCACATGCTCCATAAAATCCTGCATGACGGGAGAAAGACCGGTTTTCTGTTCTGCAATATTATGTAAACCTCCAGACAAGGCTTTATCTGCTGAAAATGGAGAACTAGCAGACAAAAATCCATCTGATAAAACGGCGGGACTGTCATGGCAGACATTTAACAGATCTTCTAACATATTATAGCCATAGACCTGTAGCTGCGCCTCAATCATGCCCTCCACATATCCTTTGGTATATTCTGATAAGCCCTGTATTTTATCATAGGGGTCTTTTTCCGCGTACAATGAGCCGATAAAAGAAATATCGGATGAAAAATGTTTCAGATCTTTGGCGGAAGCCTGCGAGATCACCTGATCCCAGCGGCTGACATTGGTGGCAAGCGGAAGATGAAAGATCCGCTTAGGATTGACGCGGCGGAAATATTCATACTGGGCTTTGTCAAACATAAAGACGCGGTTGCAGTCATTGGCAAGAGCGGGAGAAAAGAGCTCCATGACCGGACAGTCCACGGTCCAGCAGACATAGGGCATCTGATAGATCTGACAGATATCAGAGACTGCCGGAAAAAAATTGATGGTAAAGACGAATAAGAAGGAATGTTTTTTGATCAGCTCCGAAACAGCGGCTACTGTTTCTGAAGGAGATACTTTCTTATTGGTCACCTGTGAATTTTCTTCAACGACCTCCAGCTCCATGGAGTGAAAACATTTGATGATATCCGGCTCGCAGATGCTTCCATAACGGTAAAATAAGATTTCCATATTGTGGACCCTTCTTCTATATATTAATGTTCCCTAAAATTATAGCATTGTATAAGGAGAGTTACAACTTGTTAAAAAATAAATTGATTTGCTCTAAAGTTTTTGGAAAAGTGGACGATAATATATATAGCAGTGAAGAATCCACGGAAGGAGGAATACAACATGAGGATAGAAGCATATTCACAAATTCAACAGATGTATGGTGCTTCCAAGCCGGCTAATAAAACTGCATCAGCAAAAGGCGCAGATTTTAAAGACAAACTTCAGATTTCCAATACCGGAAAAGATATGCAGGTTGCTAAAAAGGCAGTTTCAGATGCACCTGATATAAGAGAAGACAAGGTCGCTGCGATCAAACAGCGTTACGCAAATGGAACTTATGAAGTGAGCGGGGAAGAATTTGCACAGAAGATGATGGAGAGACTTGGTCAGGCACTCGCTTAACTGGCGCCTGCAAAGGTACGTGGATTAAGCGTGGTGTCTGTAAGGGTCATCCCTTTACAGACGCCAATTTTTTTTGCTAAGATATTGTTAAGGAAATCGGTTGAAGGGGAACATGCGATGGCTAGCTTAATGGAAAATATCATTGCGATATTAAATCAGGAGGAGCGGGAATACGAATCGCTTGTAAAGCTTTCGGAAGAAAAGACCCCGATTATAATTAAGGGAGATCTTCCGGAACTGGACCGCATCACGGGAGAAGAACAGTTGGTGGTGGAGAGGATTCAGAAGCTGGAGAAGGAGAGAATCCAGACGATGAAGGATATCGCGGATGTTACCAATCATGCATCGGAGGAGTTGAAGATTCCTGACCTGATCACGATGATGTCATCGCGTCCGGAGGAACAGAACCAGCTGCGCGAGGTACATGGCAGGTTAAAGACCACGCTTGGCAATATGACGGTCATCAATGAACGCAACCGCGACTTGTTGAAAAGTTCGCTGGAGATGGTTCAGTTTGAAATGTCGCTTTTGCAGTCGATGAAACAGGCACCGGAGACTGCTGACTATAATAAGGATGCTTACAATACGGGCAGCATCATGGGCAGTGGGACAAAAAGATTTGATGCGAAACAATGATCGCATAAGGAAAGAGAGAGATTCATATGTCATTAATGAGCAGCTTATACGTAGGAACTTCAGGATTGCAGTCCAGTCAGGAAGGACTGAATGTCGTTGCACATAATGTGACGAATACCGATACACAGGGTTATGTCAGACAGCAGGTATCGTATGCGACGAGAGATTATAATTTTCTTTCTAAGAATATTACCGGCGTTGCGCAGAAACAGATCGGTCTTGGCGTATATATATCGGAAGTAAGGCAGGTCAGGGATCGCTTCTTAGACCTTTCATATCGTGAAGAGGTTGGCAGGCAGGGATTCTATGATGTGTCTTATGCTGCCGTGGAAGAAGTGGAAGGAATCATGGGCGAGCTGCATGACGCGACATTTTCCAATGCTTTTAAGAATCTGATGTATTCTATTGAGGAGATGGCAAAGGATCCGAGCAGCGAGGTCAATCAGGGATTGTTCATTCAATATTCCCAGAATTTTGCAGAAGCAGCAAGAAATGCCTACTCTGATCTTTGTGATTATCAGGATAAATTGAACTATACGGTAACTCAGAAGGTAGACCGTATCAACCAGCTTGGACGTACCATCTATGAGATGAACAACAAGATCAGAGCCATTGAGGCAGGCGATGTTGAGAATGCCAATGACTATCGGGATGCAAGGAATCAGGCGATGGATGAGCTTGCCGGTATCTGTAAGATGGAATATGACACGGATGTACACGGCAATGTTCTTGTCAAGCTTGAAGGGCATGATTTTGTAAGACCGAATGAAGTCAATGAAATGGCTTATGACGCGGACTTAAAGACCGGATTTTATACTTGTTTTTGGCCGGACAGCGCAGAGACAGAGATGCTGCCGGACGGAACTAAAAGATATGTCGCAAGTACGGCGCCGGTATTTGATCTGACGGCGGAGATCTCCGCATTGCGTCATACGGATATCGGAAGCCTGAAGGCAACATTGCTGGCAAGGGGCGATCATCGCGGCAACCAGTGGGATCTGAAGAATGAGGATGCTTATGAAAAGGTAAGCAACTCCATCATGATGAATGTCATGGCGGAATTTGACAAGCTGGTGCATTCCGTGGTTACGACGATCAATGATGTGATCGCTGAGGGCGCAGATACACAGACAGGGTATCTCTGCCAGATCCAGGGTTACAATGAGAATAACAGACCGATCTATGTGCCGCTCCAGATCTTCCAGAGGATCGACTGCATGGAGGAATATACCAAAGCTTCTGCAGATCCGGACATAAAGTCTTGGAATGGTTATATGGTAACGCCGGAAGATCCGAAGGATCCCGCGACATGGTTTTCCATTGATAATCTTATGGTGAATAAGGACCTGCGGCAGTATCCGGCTCATCTTGGTATGATCCGTCCGGATGAATCCGTGGATCACGTGACGATGAAGAACATGCTGGAACGGATGAATCAGAAGGATTTTGTATTAAATCCTACATTGACCAATCCAATCTCCATTAGGGAATATTATTCCAACTTTATCGGACAGATAGCCAATTCGGGCAATGTTTTTATGAAGCTGAAGGAGAATCAGGATCTGACGGTAGAGTCGGTAGAGGCGGCCAGACAGGGGGCGATCGGCGTAGCGACGGACGAAGAGCTGACCAATATGATCAAGTTTCAGAATGCCTACAATGCCAGCAGCCGTTTTATCAACGTCATTGATGAGTGTATGGAACATATCATTATGCAGTTAGGTTCATAAAATGAATGGTTTTAGCAAGGGTTGATTTGCGGCAGAGAAAACGAATTTTATTCGTTTTG